>CAYMQW010000301.1:0-3523 GCA_964392595.1 uncultured Nitrospiraceae bacterium | reverse complement strand
ATGTCTCATCACCACCGAGGTGCCCACAACTTTTTTTATTTCACCATGCACACCAATATCTTACACGTCTTTTTTGCGCCCAACTGCTGTTTCTAGGTTTAATTCGTCCCCATAACGAGTGAGCCGAGCGGGCCGGCGAGTATGGGGGCGAGCATGATGCCGATTTGCGGGAGTTGCTCGCCTAGGGTGATCAAGAGGTCGTGTTCTTTGAGCCAGGCTTGCGGGTCTTGGATTGTGCCCTTTTGGTGTTCTTGTTTGAGTATGTGTTGAGCGTGCGCACTCAGTTTTGTGGCAGCGGGGCCGTAGGTTCCCATGAGCATCAAGGTATAACTGGTTCCCCAAAAGACGGTAATGGCGAGCGCTGCGCCGGATATGGCGGATTGTTGCGATGGGTCTTGCATGAGCGTGGCTGGCCATTGGAGCCAGGCATGCATATGTAACACGCCAGCAACCAAGGCGATGGAGCCAATATTTAACGTGTTTCGCAACTGATGCATGTGCGTGGCGATTGCATTGAGGGTGGGCTGCCATTCTTCTTTGGGTGTGGCCAGGGTACTACTGGCTGCCAGGATAATGATTGCTGGGACGATTACCGCTAAGGTATTGAGCATGAGCAGAATGATGGTCACACTGGACAGAAACTGCGGGTCAAAACTTCCTGAGTGGGAAAAGGTCGTAAACGTGAATCCAAAGATCAGTCGGTACATGGCTCCATGGGATTGAACTTGGTACACAAGGCCAAGTAGTCCAGCCCCAAGCAAGATTGTTCCGAGTGAAATGATGAGAGGTAGGCGGTTTCGAAAATGACTCTGCCAGATAATTTGGCATCCTGCGAACGCGCCATAAACAAAGGCCACCAAGCTCAACAGGGCCATGGCGAGCCACGTGTATCGTCCCCGAGCTTCTTCGAGGATCCAGATATCATGGGATTCAGGAATTTGGTGAGAGAGGCGTTGGAGAGCGCCAGATATTCCTGTCAGCAAGGGATCCGAGACAATATCAAATAGCAACTGGGCCAGGCCCAATATCAATAGAGGTGGAATCAGCGCCAGCAAAAAACTGCGTGAGGTTAATTCAGGTGATGTGTTCATGAACGGGTGTTAGATTTCCAATAAAGAAGTATTAGGAGAGCTTGGCGCGTATTCTAGGGGGAGCGTCCAAAGGGGTCAATCATGAATGGGAATGTTGAAAAAAGCCGCCAGCCTTCGCCAAGGCTACGGCAGACAAGCCAGCGGCGTTCTCGCCATTTTGCCGTGCTCACGTACTGCTTGTACGCTCTGCGCATCAAAATGGCTGCGGCCTTGCTGGGCGAACTTTTTTGAACATTCCCTCCAGCTGATGGTGGCTGTCTCCTCTTGGCCATGGATTGGACATTGAGGTGAAATATACAACCGTCCCTTGAATAGCCAGATATGGAAGATCATTCCAGGCAAATGGAACAAGCTAGTCTAAGTATTTGGTGAAAAAGTCCAGGATTCGGAGTTCGTAGGTTATCCCGGCAATCGCATGAGCTTGCCCGTGATCAGTTCCGGGGATGAGCCAGAGGGTGGTTAGTTCAGGGTTTGCTTTGGTAAATAGAATGCGTGAATGATCGGCGGGAATTTGCGAGTCAGTCTCTCCATGGATGAGGAGGAGAGGGGTTGCAAGGGAGTGAATGGTATGTTTCGGCGATGCCTGATCTATGTCTAACCCGAACAACCCTTTGGCGTATAAACTGGTGAGGGCCACTATGGCCCAATTGAGAGGGTCGGGAATGAAGAAAAATTGGCTCTCCACGATTTTGGCGAGCGAGGCGAAGGGACTATCCGCGACAATGGCTCGAATGCGTGGATCTTGAGCCACAATAAAAATGGCACCACTCATGGAAAAGCCCATGGCCCCGATTCGAGTCGAATCGATATCCTTTCGCTGTTGAAGGTAGTCCAGGGCCGCTTGGACATCCAACTGTTCTCGAATGCCGACAGTGGTCATCCATCCGTCGCTTTCTCCGAAATACCGAAAATCCATCAACAATAGATGAAATCGTTGATGCAAAAAAAGAACATGCCCCAGGATATTAGCTTTGTCGAACGGATAGCCGTGACCGACGATAATAGTTGGAACTGCTTTTTTCTCTCCTGTTGCCTCTTGACCGGGTGTGTGTGCGGAAGGTGCCGCAGGAATAAACCAACCTCGGATGACGAGCTGATCCTCCGTGGTGAATTCCACCCGTTCATACGAAAGCCCAAAGCGGCTCGGATCAGCATCGGTTTTAAACGTGAAGGGGTGAATTCCTATTAGGAGGTTCAATAGGGGAACGAAAAACATGAATCCGAGAAAAAAGAAGAAATACTTGTACATGGAGGATCTCGTAAGTGTCTGGGGGACAGCCAAAGTGTAATTTGAAGCCCCCCAATAGACCGTCCCCATTGGTAAGGGACCAAGGGAAGTCATCCTTCAGGCGAGTGTCCAGAGCCGGCCTTTCTTATCTCATGGGCCATGACGATGAAGGGCAATCAGTCCTGAGTCACAATGTGGGTATCCGTTTCTTCCACTCCAGGGATCGTTTGAATCGAAGTCATGATCATTTCGGCAAGGGCACGATCGTCGTCGGCATGTATGAGGGCAATAATATCTGGTTGGCCGAAACAGGCATAAGCTTGGTCAATGCTGGAAATTCCGCGTAGAACACTGAGCACGTCTTTGGGTTTTCCCGTTTTGACTTTAAGCATGATGTAGGCTTGGGTGGGCATGTGGTCCTCCTTTGTCGGGGATGCTGAAAAAGGGTGTCAGTGGCGTTCTCGGCTCTTTGTCGTGCTCACGTCCTATGAGTACGCCCCGCGCGCCAAAGTGCCTGCGGCCTTTCCTTCGACACGCTCAGAACAGGACTGAGCACGCCTTTTTGAACATCCCCTTTATGAGGGTGTATTTCCCATAAATAGCGACAGCATCCTCCAAACGGGATATCCGGTCAAGAGGTAAAATAGCCCCTGTGGCCTTGCAAAACTCGAGAGTCCGCCCTAGGGTGACGTCACCAATTTTTCCATTCTATTTGTCCAGGGAGGTCTGTCCATGCCTCGTGTTGTGTCGTTAATTCCCAGCGCTACTGAATGGGTGTGTGCATTAGGCGCGCAGGATGATTTAGTGGGGCGATCGCATGAATGTGACTATCCTCAGAGTGTCACGGCCCTTCCTGTTTGCACGTCCCAAAAATTCGATCCGCAAGGCAGCAGCCGAGACATTGATGATCGTGTCAAGAATCTCCTGCGTGATGCCGTTTCGGTTTATCGCGTCGATGTCCAACAACTCCAGGCCTTACATCCTGATTGTATCCTGACCCAAGCGCAGTGTGAGGTGTGTGCCGTGAGTCTGTCTGATGTGGAACAGATGGTCGGGGATTGGATAGGCACTCGGCCTTCGATTGTCTCGCTGTCGCCGAATCAGTTGCACGAGGTGTGGGACGATATCGCGCGAGTGGCTGAGGCCTTGGGTCGAAAGGAAGAAGGTGAGGCCTCATTGTCCAAGCTTCGAAACCGCGCCGAGG
>CAYMQW010000300.1:0-3525 GCA_964392595.1 uncultured Nitrospiraceae bacterium | reverse complement strand
GCGTAAAATATTCAAAAGGCCCTTGTGCGATAAAGGCCAACGAATCAAGCCGCCGCCGAATATAACACAGGTTGCCAAATTGACCAAAGAATGTGCCGGATCTCCGCAGAACAGGCGCCGTGATGCCAACCTGACGTGCCGACACCATCTCAACCTTGGGGAAGAACATCCTCCACGATCACGACCCCCTCAGGCGGATCCAATATAAAGACTGTATCGTCGATTCCGGTATTCGCCTTGACATTGGTGAAGCGAAAAGTCGAAATATTTCCGCTCGCCTCGTGTAGGGCTATCGAACGAATGAAGTAGGTATCGGGTTGGATTTCCGAAACAATTCGGGTCAACGAAGAAGAGCCTGGTTGCCCCTGGTTTTTAGGAATCAGGGTCAGCAAGGGCAGCCCTCCCTCTCCCGTGCGGCCATTATCCGTAGGGTATACATCAAAATGCTCGGTGAGTTTCCCCATTCCCTGAAGCAAATGCAGGGGGGCTTTCGTCGCCACCATCATGGTAAGGTTGCCCTTTAGAATTTGATTATGTTTCGGCACATACATTTGCATCTGATCATTCTGCACATAAATGTGTTCGACTGAAGGTTCAGAATAATCCCATCGTAGATAGCCAGGCTTCTTAATGTAGACTCGGCCAGATGACCGAAGTAGTGTATCAAACCCTTCAATGTGGGTTTCTTGTGTAAAATCTGCTTGAAAATCCTTGGTAGCGGCGTAGCGAGTATCCACGCGCTTGACCAGATCACGTACCTGTTGTGCCACATTGTCTTTTCCGAGAACTGGGAAGGGAATCAGAGACACGACGATTATGAGACTGGCGAGAAAGAGTTTCATCCGACCCGTTCTGGCATTATGGATGGAGGGCCAAGAATTTCGCGGCGCCCGTCACGCCCTGGGGCACTCACGAGACCTTCTTCTTCCATTTGTTCGATCATGCGTGCGGCCCGGGGATATCCAACACGAAGCCGTCGTTGAAGCAGTGAGGCCGAAGCCTGGCCTGAGGTCAACACCACTTCTCTGGCTTGTTCATAGACTTCATCTCGTTCTGGGTCTTCTTCCAATACTTCGAGGTTTGGAATTGGCGCCTCGTCACTATACTCCGGCCCCGCTTGCGCTTTGACATATTCTACCACACGCCGCACATCCTCATCCGAAACGTAGGAACCATGAAGTCGAATCAATTTTCCGGTTCCTGGAGGCAAATACAGCATATCGCCGAGTCCGAGAAGTGCTTCGGCCCCATTGGCGTCCAGGATGGTGCGGGAGTCGGTTTTGGAGGCTACTTGAAACGCGATCCGTGCTGGGAAATTTGCTTTAATCAACCCTGTCACCACATCGACGGAAGGACGTTGGGTGGCTAAAATTAAGTGAATGCCTGAAGCGCGCGCCATTTGCGCCAGGCGCGCAATCTTTTCTTCAATTTCCTTGGGCGCCACCATCATCAAATCGGCAAACTCATCGATGACCACAACAATGTAGGGAAGGGGTTCGAGTGTCATTTCCTCATCTTGATCAGGGTCTTCAAGCTGTGATGCACGAGTAGGCATCCTATTCTCTAATTCGGCTAACTTGGCATTGTAGCCTTGAATATTTCGAACTCCATTCTCGGCAAGCAAACGATATCGCCGCTCCATTTCTTGTAGGACCCAGCTTAACCCACGCGCAGCGGATTTTGGGTCGGTTAAAGCCGGGCGCAACAGATGGGGAATGCCATCGTAGACTTGAAGTTCCAACACCTTGGGATCAATCAACAAAAGCTTAACCTCATCAGGATGGGCTGAAAACAACAGGCTCAACAACATGCTGTTCAAGCCTACACTTTTCCCGGCTCCCGTGGCCCCAGCCACCAACAGGTGAGGCATGGATCTCAGGTCGGCCACAAACGGACGACCAAAAATGTCCTTTCCTAAGGCGATGGTCAGCTTTGACCGTGATCGTGCATAGGCTTCACTGGTCAACACTTCTCGAAACGTGACAGTTTCTCTGACCGGATTCGGGACTTCGATCCCTACGGTTGATTTTCCGGGAATCGGAGCAACAATGCGTACGCTTGTGGATTTGAGAGCCATCGCCAAATCATGGGCCAAATTGACAATACGAGCCACCTTAATACCGGGGCCGGGCTCAAACTCAAACATCGTGATGACAGGGCCCGGATGCACTTCCGTCACCTTCCCGGCAATGCCGAAATTTTGAAAGGCTCCAGTCAGCACCCGCGATTGGGATTCCAAAATAGCATCCGTCTGCTGTGATTGTGAAACTGGAGGCGGATCAAGGAGCGCAATGGGATCAGGCAAATTGTAACCCTCAGACACTTTGCGATGGAGTTGAAAGCTTCGGCGATTGGGAGGGGCTTCGCCTGGTTCGACCAGGTCCGAATCGATATCATCTTCAGGAATATCGGGCTCTGGGAGAGGATCATCTTTTCGCAAAAAGGAGAAGGCGCCATCCCGCATGGCTAAACTCCGATTGATCTTCACCGGTCTGTTCGATTTAGGGATTCGCACTCTTGTGGGAAAAGACAGCCAACTCAAGGACAGGCGAGGGGTGTGGGCTCGGATCGATCCAAGAGCCGAGGGAATATTTCTCAAAGCCGTGGCCAAGGGAAATGGGGCAATCAACAAAACGGATACCAATACAAGTGAAAACAAAACGATCGTGCTGCCGGCTTCCCCAAACAGTGGAGACACCAGGGTTGCACACCATTGCCCCCATGCTCCTCCAGTCAAACTCGAGGCCAACTCGTAGAAATGAAACACGGTGCTGAGGCACAACACCATCAAAACCCCACCGCCGAGGCTTCGTATTTTTGTGTGAAGTGTTTCTTCTTGGAATGACCTGATCCCTTGCAACAGGATCAAGATCGGAATGGCAAGAGCGGCCGATCCCACAAGCCATACCAAACTTGCCGCGATGGTTGCGCCCACCATGCCGACAACGTTGTTGATGACACCCGATGGTTGAGTGGAAAGGGAGCCCAACCAGGAGGGGTCCTGTATTGAATACGACCACACGCTCAAAAAAACCAGGACTCCCAGCGTGAGGAGGGCAATTCCTATGATTTCGCGGCTGAGTCTAAAGGATGGGGAAGCAGGTTCCTTCTTGACAGATTTCCCCCTAGGCCTAGGGAATATACTCATGGGAAGAAATCCTAGCATAGGGGCGGAGGTTAATCAATTAAAACCCTTAGCCCAAAATCGGCGATGAATTTTGTCAACAGGACTCCTTTAGCGGAAACCACGTTTTTCGTCCACTAGAGAGTGGCTTGTCAAGTTAATTGTGTAACTGATCCTGGCTTAATCTCTTGTTGGCACTCGATCGCCTACCAAGATGGCAAATTGATTGAGCGCCCGTTTCCACTCAGGAATCGGCATCGTCCATTTCTTCCCCAAGATCCGCGATGGGATTTATTTTGGACATAAAAAAACCTCGTTGATTTGCTAAGATACGAGTGCTGACTCGCTTAGCCCCTCCTCACCCACGAGGTGAAATGAATGCTGCCACAAACCGTGCTTCC
>CAYMQW010000299.1:0-3531 GCA_964392595.1 uncultured Nitrospiraceae bacterium | reverse complement strand
AATCTTGACGGAGAAATCAACATTCTCCATGGGAAATTGTTGACGAAATTGCTTTTCAAGAGTGAGCTGAAACTGTTGTGGAGTCACGGCTTGCGTAGACGCTGGAGTAGTCACCACAGGAAGGGGTGGTCTGACCTCAGCCCCTGTCAACAATGGAGCCGCGAACACGGACAGGGCACACATTCCGATCCTGAGCCACCTCATGGTTCCCACCTCCTTCTTGTTTTTCATGATCATGTTAGTGGTGAAATACGAAATCCTAATCTCGAAATCCGGAACACATCCAAAATCAAAAACTCGAATATTTCCAACGGATCATGCCTTCACACAATGTTGCATGGTCCAGCTCCCAGCGTTTGAGTCCTTTGAAATTTGAACCTTTGAATATGTTTCGGAATTCGAGTTTCTGTATTCGGATTCGTTCAACATACTTCCGTGCAGAGCCTTACTCTTCACTATTCACTCCTGACTATTTTCTATATCACCGCTTACCGTTTAAGGTTATTCGCCACCTGCAGCATGTCATCAGCCGCCTGAATGACTTTCGCATTTACTTCATAGCTTCGTTGAGCGATGATCATATTGACCAACTCATCAGCGATATTGACATTTGACGCTTCAAGAAAGCCCTGGCGAATGAATCCAAAGCCCGTGGTAAATCCAGGAGTTCCTGCCTGAGCCGCGCCGGAAGCCGAAGTATTCAAAAATAAATTACCGCCCTGACCAATCAACCCCGCGGGATTGTCAAACCGGACCAGTTGCAATTGCCCGACTTGCGTGGCTGTGGTCACACCGGGAAGCAGGACGGACACCGTCCCATCCTGACCAATATCAATTTGCAATGCCCCGGACGGAATCGTGATATTTGGGATAAGGGTATCTCCGTCTCCCGTCACTAAATTACCGGAAGCGTCCTGCTTAAAGGAACCAGCCCGTGTATACATGGTCGTTCCATCCGCGCGTTGGATTTGGAAAAATCCTTGCCCCTCGATCGCCATATCCAGGGAATTTTCCGTGAGGCGGAGATTTCCCTGAACATATTCCTTGGCCACCGTCACAGGACGCACTCCGGCACCCACCTGAATGCCAACGGGAAAGACACCAACATTTGACGCGTTCGACCCTGGAAGGCGTTGAATCTGATACAACAAATCCGCGAATTCCGCTCGACTGCGTTTAAACCCATTGGTATTCACGTTGGCGAGATTATGGGCAATCGTGTCAATATTAAGGGTTTGAGCAGCCATGCCCGTTGAAGCCGAATGCACGAAGCATGTACTATCCTCCTAACATTTGTGAAGCGTATCGCATCGTTCGAATCTCGCATTTCGTATCTCGGAATTTTTTTCTTTCGAGATACGGACGACGAGATACGGGATACGCCTATTATCCCTGCGTCCGAGCTGACTGAATCATTTGTCCGGTCATATCATCCATGGTTTGAATGGCCTTTTGCATTTGCTCATACGCCCGCGTGACTTTAATCATGTTGACCAACTCCACGGCGGGATTGATATTCGCTTGCTCAAGACTCCCTTGAAATACTTGTGTATTCGGTGCATCCACCACTTGATTCTGTGTGGGAATTTCCCAGTACAGATTCCCAGCTTTTACCGGTATCGCCGAAGAAACCAGCCGTTCAATCCGGAACTCTCCAACTTGGGTATTATCCACACGAATCACACCCTTCCGATCAATATTCATAATGCCGGCAGGTATTGTGATGGGACCATTCTTCCCCAACACCGGATCACCCAATAGAGTGGCTAACTCGCCATTGGGATTAACTTTGAGTTGCCCTCCTCGAAAATGCCGTGTCCCTGCCGATGTGGACACCACAAGAAACCCCTCACCTTCCAGCGCAACATCCATGGCATGACCCGTATGCCGAAGAACACCTTGGCTGGTATCGGGTAGAACCGTAGCCACTTGTGGAAAGAGGTCAAAGCCCGCCACAGGTCGCCCAACTGACTGTGCCAGAATCGTTCCAAACACCACTTGGTCTTTCTTAAAACCCGTCGTATTTATGTTACTGAGATTATGTGCGAGAACTTCTAATTGGCGTTCCTGAGTAATGGCTCCCGCCACAGCCGGATAGACTCCTCGATTCATCGCATACACCTCCTGGTGGAATTAGCAAGGAGTACAAAGTACATAGTGAAGAGTACAAAACAGGGAGTCCGTTTTTAGGAACTCATCCCTTACTCCTCAGTATTGACATTCCTTGCCCAAAAGGTAGCAACGCCCATGCCAACTTTTTATCGGCTGGGTTCATTTCAGAAATTGGGTCTGAAAAACCCAGGAACACTAGCGATAACTCTTCCCCCCTCACCTACACGGCACGGGCTTTGGTCACACGGACAGTCTTTTCTGAACATTCAAAGTGAGGGATTATTCTTGGAACTTTGCTTGGCGAGTTGGCATACGGTCCTAGGCAGAACCTGCCGTTGAGAATGTTTTTGCCCAGGGACGGGAAACGGGGGTTTGTTGCTCGTCGCTGGTTGCGAGTCGCCGACAAAAAAAGAGTTGAAATCCTGAGGTGCCAGCAACGAGGAACGAACAACAAACCCCGAAAATGCCAAGGGCAGCCTAATCTAAAAACCATTGAAGGACACAACAAAAGGAGAGAGATTAAGACAAGGAGGGAAGCCGATTGCCTTTTGGAATAGTGGTTTCTCGCAAAATGACGATTTCGACACGACGATTGGCTGAACGCCCTTCCGGGGTCGCATTACTTTCAATAGGACGCTCTCCGCCATATCCTGTCGCTGAAAAGCGCTCTGAACTTAACTGATGCTGATTCACAAAATATCGGACAAGGGTCGCTGCACGGGAGGCGGACAATTCCCAGTTTGATGGAAATTGTGCACTCCGAATCGGAATCGTATCCGTATGGCCCTCAATACTAATCAGATTCGGCAAATCCTTGACAAGTGCCGCGATCAAATCCAACACCTCTTTGATTTCCCCCTTCATCTGCACACTTCCACTATCAAACGCCACTTCATCTTTAATTTGAATGGAAATACCCCGTGGGGAATTTTGGATCGACACGTCGGAACTACTCGTATCGAGCGCACCCAACGCAACAGCCATCTTCATATATACTTGAAAGTCATCCGGACGATCCTGGATTTGTTTTGCCATCTCCGGCGTTGATTGTTCGAGCGGCAATTTCACAACTGACATTTGCCCCAAGGGTTTTTGATTGGTAAAGGCTAGGACCATGGATTCACTCATGACGCGATATTTCCCTTCGTTCACTGACGAGACAGAGTACATCACAACAAAAAAGGCAAAGAGTAGCGTAATAAAGTCGGCATAGGACACCAGCCACCGTTCATGATTTTCATGTTCTTCGTGTTTTTTCTTTCGAGCCATGGCAGGAGAATTTTATTCAGGCGGATCCTGGGAGAATGATTTAGGGGCTGTTGAATAATTCACGTTAATCGCTACGACAAACTCCAAATGAGCCACACATCGTCAGTGGGAGGGAATGTTCAAAAAAGTTCGTCCAGCAAGGCCGCAGCC
>CAYMQW010000298.1:0-3535 GCA_964392595.1 uncultured Nitrospiraceae bacterium | reverse complement strand
GAATGACACCCGTTTCCAACGCTTGTCGGTACACCAACTCTTTCAGATCAAATTTCCCTACAAGTTCGCCATGCAGGGTCAACACGGACGCCCAATCAGAGCAGTGCGACTGAAGCGATTCAATCACCGGGCTATCCACTTCATAACAACATGGACCAGCTGATGGGCCAATCGCCATTTGGATCGATTCAACGGTACACCCAAAGTGCTCAACCATTCGCTGCAGGGTCTTGGGCACGATGCCTTGCACTGCTCCGCGCCATCCGGCATGGATCACGCCCACGATCCGTTGCTTGGGATCAGCCACCAACACGGGGACGCAGTCAGCAGTTCGCACCGTGACTAACAACTTCGGTTGATTGGTGAGCATGGCATCCCACCCGTCGACAAACTTGTCTCCAATATGCACTGGCCGATCCAGGATCAAGACCTCGGTACCGTGAACTTGTTTCACCGAGACGACCTCAGGAAAGTCCGGTTCCGCAGCCTTCACCGTCCCGTATTCGCCACTGGACCCGCCATAGTGAGGTCCACGACGAGTTCCAAAAAAGTGCGTGATCGATCTGGTCTTTTCTTGGAACCGAGATAAGGTGAGATGCGGGACCATTTTCAATACAGGACCGTATTGTTCAGCCAAGAGAACCATCCCTAGTTCCCTCCTTTTTTCCTAGAATCCGCTTGACAATATGTTGAACGGATGTGTGGGTTTTCCTTGCCCGAAACTCTCAATACGAATTTCGAAATCCGAAACGCATCCGAAATGCCAAACTGGAATGCTTCAAACGGACAATTCCGACTTCTTTCGATAGGAGTTTTGGGTTTTTACTATTTGATTCTTTGCGTGTGTTTTGGATTTCGATTTTTGAGTTTCGGACGTATTCCACGGATTTCTGTGCGAAACCTTAATTCCCCCGTCGTCGTAAGAAGGTGGGCACATCCCAGTCTTCATCCACGAGCAAATTTCCTTGATTGGGAAGACGTCGATTGGACTCCATTCGACGCATGAACGTTGGCCGGTCCAGTTCCGACTCATCCCCTGTCATAGGTGCTGTTGGTACGACAGCCAAAGCCGGTTGTGGTGCTTGCATAGTCGTGCGCTCCAGGATGGCCGGGCTGATAACTGGTTGCGATTTGACGTTGGGTTCTGGCTGTTCAAATCCCGTCGCAATAACCGTGACCACCACCTCATCTTCCAGGGCAGGATCAATAACTTGCCCCACAATAATATTGGCTTGGGGGTCCGCCGCTTCTTTAGCAATCTGCGACGCTTCATCCACTTCATGCAAGGACAAATTGAGGCCACCGGTAATGTTCAGCAACATGCCTTTGGCTCCTTCAACACTGCCATCCTCAAGCAACGGACTGGAAATGGCTTGTTTGGCAGCCTCCAATGCCCGATTCGTTCCTTTGGCCACACCCATGCCCATGACAGCTCGTCCGGAATACCCCATGATGGTTCGGACATCCGCAAAGTCCACATTGACGAGACCCGGCATAGTAATCACATCGGTGATCCCCTTGATGGCTTGGCGCAAAACATCGTCCGCGACTTTAAACGCTTCAAGCAGCGGCGTGTTCTTATCCACTAAATTCAGCAATTTCTGATTGGGGATGATCAAGAGGGAATCCACTTGACGCCTCAATTCGCGAAGACCTTCTTCAGCATATCCCATTCGTCGATGTCCTTCGTACTGAAACGGTTTCGTCACGACTCCTACGGTCAAAATTCCCAATTCTCGGGCAATGCCAGCAGCCACTGGCGCCCCGCCTGTTCCCGTCCCTCCGCCCATACCCGCTGTCACGAAGACCATGTCTGCTCCATCCAGCGCTTCTCGAATTTGCGCTTCGCTTTCGATTGCGGCTTCTTTTCCGATTTCGGGTTTGGCCCCGGCGCCCAACCCCTTCGTCCGCTCCGGACCCAATTGAATTTTGAACGGAGCTGGAGAGTTGCCCAATGACTGCAGGTCGGTATTGGCAATAATAAATTCGACCTTTGTCAATCCGGCTGACAGCATCGAATTTACAGCATTGCAACCTGCGCCCCCCATACCGATCACTTTGATTCGAATGGGAGAAAAATCTTCTTCCTGAAATGAAAACATCGGACGCCTCCTTTTCTACACTCTTGAAAAACCACGTAGCCGTTTTGATATTAGGTTCATCACCATATCGTATTCGTCTCAAAAAAAGTTCAACACCCACCCCTTCATGCGATCCACCACACTCCCGAATCCGGTTCCACCTTTTCTGCCACCCAGTTTGCCAACTAATTCAAAGTCTTGATCCATGCGATTCGCATGCAAGATGAGCCCGACCCCGGTCGAGAACATGGGGTTATTGACGATGTCACGCAAGCCTCCCACGCCGAAAGGAATGCCTCGCCGCCCGGGAAGATCCAACACACGTTCAGCCGCGTCAGGCATGCCTTGCAGTAACGACGTGCCACCGGTAATCACCACGCCGGCAGCCAATTCCCCTTCATACCCTGAACGACGAATTTCTCGAAGGACCAATTCAAAAATCTCTTCGACACGTGGTTCAATGATCTCCGCGACCTCACGTTTCCCGAGATTCCGCGAAGGCCGTCCACCCACACTCGTGACTTCCACCATCTCTGTATCCTTCACCATGTTGGCCAACGCCGAGCCGTGGCGGATTTTGATCTTTTCTGCATCTACGAGTGATGTCCGTAAACCGATTTGCAAGTCCCTGGTGAGGTGTTGCCCCCCCACCGGAAGCACGGCCGAGTGACTAATTGTTCCTTCAGAAAAAATCGCAACATCAGACGTGCCACCACCAAGGTCGACCATGACGATACCCAGCTCTTTTTCCTCCTCGGTCAACACCGCTTCACTCGATGCCAGAGGCTGCAACACGATATCGATCACATCCAGCCCAGCCCGATTGACGCATTTCACTAAATTCTGCGCCGAGGTCACTGCCCCAGTCACAATGTGTACATCGACTTCCAAGCGCGACCCGGAAATGCCAATCGGCTCCCGAATCCCTTCTTGATCATCGACAATAAATTCCCGCGGAAGGACGTGAAGAATTCGACGATCAGAGGGCACGATGGCCGCCGTACGAGCGGTTTCAATGGCACGCTGAATATCCGCTCGCATCACTTCATGCCGCTTGAGTGCGACCACGCCATTCGCAGTTTCACTCGCAATGTGGCCTCCGGCAATACCGATGTACACGGAATTGATTTGCACCGCAGCCATCAATTCCGCTTCTTCCACGGCTTTTTTGATGGATTCCACCGTACTTTCAATATTCACCACCACACCCTTGCGTAACCCTCTGGAGGGACTGGAGCCCACCCCAATAATGTTGATCCCTTGGTCATTCGTCACTTCCGCGACGATGGCACAGATTTTAGTGGTGCCGATATCCAGTCCAACCACAATGTGTTCTTTTTTGGCCATGATGCTTGGTCACCCCCTCTGGACCTGAGAGAAACTTACGTGGACATCTCGTATCCAATCTTCGGGCCATCTTTGAACGGGCCTCAATCGAAACACCCTCAACATCG
>CAYMQW010000297.1:0-3552 GCA_964392595.1 uncultured Nitrospiraceae bacterium | reverse complement strand
GTTTTGTTTGATCACGTCCTGTGGGGCCATCACATTGCCTGCGGACTTGGACATTTTTTTGCCTTGCCCATCCAACACAAAACCATGCGTAAGCACCGCGCGATATGGCGCGGACCCATCCGTCGTCACCGAAGATAACAAGGCGCTATGAAACCACCCACGATGTTGATCTGAGCCTTCGAGGTATAAATCGGCAGGCCACCAGCCTTCGCCTTGCGGTTTGACCACCGCAGCATGACTCACACCGGACTCAAACCAGACGTCTAAAATATCTTGTTCTTTTTTGAATTCTTTTTCCCCGCATTCTAGGCAAGCCGTGCCCGTTGGAAGAAGCTCCGCAGCCGACCGCTCGAACCAGACATCCGCGCCGTGTTCACTCACCAAGTCCGCAATATGCGCAATGATCTTTGGGTCCGCTAACGTTGCCGAGCATTGTCCGCAGGTAAAGCCCGGGATGGGGGTTCCCCAAATTCGTTGACGAGACAAACACCAATCAGGGCGATTGGCGATCATGCCATAGATGCGTTCGCGGCCTCGCGCTGGAATCCATTGAACATTGTCGATTTCCTTCAGCGCTCGTTCTCGTAATTGCCCCTTTTCCATGGACACGAACCATTGTTTGGTGGCACGAAAAATCACCGGTTTCTTGCAACGCCAACAATGTGGATAGGAATGATTGAGTGTTCCATGACCCAATAACACGTCAAGGCTTTGTAGCTTTTCCACGATCTCTGGGTTGGCCTTCAGCACATGTTGGCCAGCGAAGGCTTCGAATTCGTGTGTGAAACAACCACGATCATCCACCGGCACGAACACTTGAAGTGGGTCCGTGAGGATCTGGTTTGAGGTCTTAGCGTTATACTTCAAGGCGAGAAGATAGTCGTCCATGCCATGACCCGGAGCGATATGCACGCAGCCCGTTCCTTGCTCTAAGGTGACGAAATCTCCAAGAAGAATTGGGGAGAGGCCTTCGGTTAATGGACGGCCACACACCAGTCCTTCGAATCCATCTTTGCCTTTTTTCACGCCAAGAATTTTTGGTTCGGACAAATCGCAGGCTTTAGCCACGTCCTCGACCAACTTTTCTGCCATCACCAGAACCTCATCGCCGACTCGGACAAAGGCATAAGCAATGTCGGGGTGCAGGGCGAGTGCTTGGTTGGCTGGCAAGGTCCATGGCGTCGTGGTCAAAATGACCATCGATACCTT
Organism: uncultured Nitrospiraceae bacterium; assembly: GCA_964392595.1. GTDB lineage: Bacteria > Nitrospirota > Nitrospiria > Nitrospirales > UBA8639 > Nitronereus. Next base: position 2,343 of record CAYMQW010000297.1, on the reverse strand, counting down.
CTCAATGCCCTCAAGCTCGGCAATGCCAAATCGTTTTTGAGGATTGACCTGAAACGGAAATTTGACGTAGATCGATGGCGCAACATGGTCTTCATATTCCACCTCAGCCTCAGCCAACGCGGTTTGGTCTTGTGTACACCACAACACTGGTTTGAGGCCTTTGTACACGCCGCCCTTTTTCACAAATTTTCCGAATTCACGAACGATCGTCGCCTCATACTCTCGGGTCATCGTGAGATAGGGGTGCGCCCAATCTCCAAACACGCCGAGGCGCTGAAATTCTTCACGCTGGATGATGTAGAACTTCTCGGCGTACTCGCGGCATAACTGGCGAATCTGCGTGGCCGTCAGATCTTTTTTCTTGGCGCCAAGCTGCTTGGTTACTTGATGCTCAATGGGTAACCCATGACAATCCCAACCGGGAATATACGGGACGCGAAAACCTTCCATGGTTCGTGATTTCACAATGATGTCTTTGAGGATTTTATTCAGCGCATGGCCGATGTGAATGTGGCCATTGGCATAGGGAGGCCCATCGTGGAGGATATACAAGGGCTTCCCCGCACGAGATTCCTGGATACGTTGATAAAGCTGTTGCTCAGCCCATCGTGCTAAAAACGCCGGCTCGCGTTGCGGCAAATTTCCCTTCATCGGGAAATCAGTTTTGGGCAAATTGAGAGTAGATTTATAGTCCATGGTTCACACAGTCAGGATACTGAAAAAAGGGCGGGATGTTAAATGTGACGAGAGATGTCCATGGTAATTAGCTGACTGCCATCATTCGATCAAGCGCTATTCGAGCCATGGCCTTGTCATCATCAGGAACAGAAATCTGATTCACGACCGTACCTTGGGCTAAGTTCTCCATGCACCAACACAAGTGCGACGCATCGATTCGATACATGGTGGCGCATCGACAAACAACTGATGACAAGAAAAACACCTGCTTATCCACCTCTTCTTTTTTGAGCCGATTCACCAAATTCAATTCCGTGCCGACGGCCCACTTCGTTCCGGGTTTCGCCTGTTTCACCGTTCGAATAATAAACTCGGTTGAGCCGACGAGGTCAGCTTGATTCACCACATTTTCATGGCATTCCGGATGCACAATCACCTGAAGACCGGGATAGGTCTTCCTGAAATAGGCAACGTGCTCGGGCTGAAACATTTGATGGACACTGCAATGGCCTTTCCATAAAATGAGTCGGGCCTTGCGAATCGCCTCTTTGGTATTCCCGCCATTCGGCATGAACGGATCCCAGACTATCATCTGCTCTCGCGGCATTCCCATTTTGTTTGCCACATTACGCCCAAGATGCTCATCGGGAAAAAACAGAATTTTTTCCCTTCGCGCCCAACCCCACTCCATCACAGCCTTGGCATTGGACGACGTGCAGGTGATGCCACCATGCTCTCCACAGAACGCCTTCAATACTGCTGCGGAATTGACGTACACCGCTGGCAAAACCTCATCTTCGACTGAGAGCATGCGTCCCAATTCTTCCCAGCATTGATCCACCTGTTCAATCGCCGCCATATCGGCCATGGAGCAACCAGCGTTCAAATCGGGTAAGATAACGGTTTGTTTTGTTCGGCTCAAAATATCCGCAGTTTCCGCCATGAAGTGGACACCGCAAAAAACTACGTATGGATACTCGGACCGCTCCGCGGATAATTTTGACAATAACAACGAATCGCCCCGAAGGTCGGCGTGAACGATCACTTCATCACGCTGATAGTTGTGCCCCAGTATGAGGACCTGATCCCCTAGGTTTTTCTTGGCCACAACGATTCGCTCAAACAGTTCTTCGTCGCTCAGACCTTCATAGTCTGATATAGGCAACTCGATCGCCTGGACTGAATTCACACCTTCACCTTTGGTAAATTTGAACGATTGGGCCTGGGCTCGATACCCCGCCTCAAGGACTTGCTACCCCATTAATCTGGGAAAATCGTGAGCTAAACCTTGGATTATAGCAAATTTCTTCATCTTTCAATAGCCAATAAGATGCATGATTGTTTTATGTACCCACAAGTCTAAAATACCCACTTTGGAACTGTTGAAAAAAGCCGCCAGCCTTCGCCAAGGCTACGGCTGACAAGCCAGCGGTTCCCTGCCTGGCGTAAGCGGGGCTTCGCGCAGGCAGGTGTCGCCATTTTGCCGCGCTCACGTGCTGCATGTACGCTCCGCTCGTCAAAATGGCTGCGGCCTTGCCTGAGGAAGGGCGCGTCTTGGCGCGCTTGGGTTGGGCGGGTCGAAAAAGGGACTTTTTTGAACATTCCCTCCTACTAATACCTAAATTGAGCGATTCTTTCTTGGAAAAAGTTCGTGAATCCCTCGTT
>CAYMQW010000296.1:1841-3558 GCA_964392595.1 uncultured Nitrospiraceae bacterium | reverse complement strand
GTGCAACGCGCAGAATCCGCCCGTAGGCTCTTGCTGAAAGGCCGAGGCGATCCATGGCCTGTTCGAGTAATTTTTTTCCTTGTTCGTCAATGGGACAGTACTTTTTGAGGTGTCGAGGCTTAAGTTGCGCATTGGTGAAAAGTCCGTCAGCGTGTAATCGCCGAGCTTGTTTTTCCCGTGCCGCCGAGACTCGCTGGCGAATAGTGGTGGAGGACTCAGCTGATCCGTCATGGCTAAGTTCCGATACCACCACAGCTGGGACTTCGAGGTGAATATCTATCCGATCGAGGAGCGGGCCGGAGAGACGTCCTCGATACCGTTGGATTTGTTGGGGCGAGCAATGGCATTCACGGGTGCGATCGCCAAAGTACCCGCAAGGGCATGGATTCATGGCCGTGACCAGCATGATTTGCGCGGGATAGCGGAGTGAGGCATTGACCCGCGTTATCGTAACGGCGCCTTCTTCGAGGGGTTGGCGTAGGCTATCGAGGACTTGCCGCCTAAACTCTAGTACTTCATCGAGAAAGAGTACGCCGTGATGAGCGAGGGACACTTCGCCTGGTTTGGGAATGGTGCCTCCGCCAATGAGACCCGCTTCGGAAATGTTATGGTGCGGGGCACGAAATGGTCGTGTGGTGATCAGTGATCGTCCGTCCGGAAGATTGCCCGCGACGCTATGGACTCTCGTGGTTTCGATGGCTTCTTGCTGATTGAGGGTGGGCAGGATGCTCGGAAGACGTTGGGCGAGCATGGTTTTCCCCGAACCTGGAGGGCCGATGAGCAACACATTGTGTCCGCCGGCCGCGGCGATTTCGAGGGCGCGTTTGGCTTGGGTTTGTCCACGCACTTCCGAGAAATCCTCTTCGATGTTGGCGGGTGCTTGAAAAAGGGCTTCGCGATCTACCCTCACGAGGGAAACCGATTGTTCCCCGTTCAAGATAGCAAGGACTTCGGGTAGCGTATGCACACCATAGACTTCGGCCCATTCAAGCACTGCGGCTTCCGGGGCATTTTCCGCAGGAAGAATGAGAGGCTGTTTCCCTTCACATAGCATGCCGATGGAAAGCGCGCCGGTGATGGGTTTTACCCGACCATCTAATGACAGTTCGCCCACCAGCACGTAGTTGGCGACTGATTCTTGCGAGAGAATTCCTTCGGCGACCAAGATTCCCATGGCTATGCCGAGGTCAAGACCGGACCCTTCTTTTTTGATGTCTGCCGGAGCCAAATTCACAGTGATCTTTTTTGGAGGAAAGACAAACCCTGTGTTCTTCAGCGCCGCGCGGACACGGTCACGGCTTTCCCGGACCGTTGCATCGGGGAGTCCGACGATGGAGAATTGGGGAAGGCCTCCTCCAATATCGACTTCGACTTCAATCAGGTGGGCATCGAGACCAAGCAGACCGGCACTCAAAACTTTTGCAAGCACATTTGCCTCATGGATGGGGACATTTGGTGGAGTGACAAATGGATTATAGACAGGCATTTTTCTGGTTTTCAAGAAAGCCGAGAATCTTTCTCGAAATACGGGTCCAAAGGAGGGTTGGTTTCTGCTCTTGTCAGAGGCGCCATGAGCTCGCGCAGTGACATAGAATAGAGATGACTACGCTGGAGGGAAATTTGTGAGAACAATATGTCTTTGGGTGATAGGCATTGTCCTGTTTATGGCGTTTCCCGCGGGACAACTCACGGCGGCCTTGGATCAGGGCCGCTGGAT
>CAYMQW010000296.1:721-1831 GCA_964392595.1 uncultured Nitrospiraceae bacterium | reverse complement strand
TCCTGCTCCATCAGAACGAACGGAAGTGGCTGTGGCTGCGTTGGATGGTCCGATTTATGATGTAGGCGGTTCTGGGAGGCCGGATGTGTGGGATCTCTGGCAGCGTGTTGTTGGGCCTACAGGGAAGTTGATTCGATCCACACAGACGCCTGCTCAGCATGTGGGTGCGGTGATGGCTATTCTTGGAATGTTTGATGAGGCAGGTGTGTTACCGCCCGAGGCTGACCCTCGTGCGAACCAGCTGATTCGGGCCCTCATTCAATTTCAATCCGTTTTTATGAAGAGCCGGTCCCCGGCGGTTCAAGAATATTTTTCTTCAGCGCTTGTGACGCGGTGGGGTGCACACTGGGCAGCAGTTCGAGACTCGTTTTATAAAAAAGGTTGGACGTCTGAGGCCTTAGAGGCCATGGTCGATTATTCTAAAACTCATACGATGTGGCCGGATGAAGGGATGAAAGAGGTGTTTCGCCAGTATTACCTCAGTCCCGCAGATTGGAGTTTGGTTCAGGAAATCTTTCTGGCTGCGCGGCGGCGGTTTGTTGCGGAGAATAAAGATATTCATGTGGTGTTTGCAGGTCAACGTGATCGGATGGCTCGTGGTGAGTTTTGACTGGGGTCGCTGTGTTGCAAGCTTTAGCCTGTTTGTGCCAAGGCGATCATCCTAGGTGAATGAAACATAATGGGTCTCCAACAATGGCCGTGGGATATGTTGTGTTCTCAATACGAAAGGGGACGCCTTTCTCAATGCACCAAGCCGTGATCCAGGGAACTTCTTCAACTGAGGTGGTGATGAGGCCGGGAATGGTGAGCTTGCTGAGACATGAGTCGACCAGCCGACGAAGTGTAAGCCGTTCTTTTTTAAACGTATCGGCATCAAAATCTACCGGTGTAGCCCGGCCATAGGATAGGGCGGATGTTTCGGGATAACATTCCGGGTCATTGAGGACGCTCAGGAGCCAAATATGATCAAAATGACCTCGAGCGCAGAGGGCGCTGCTGGCTCGAAACACAAAGGGTAAGTAAGAGCATGTCTTGTTGAGAGTGGCTACTTCGTCTATTCGTAGATTGTATGCGGTAATCGAACGATGGAGATCAGCCGTTTCCACAATG
>CAYMQW010000296.1:0-711 GCA_964392595.1 uncultured Nitrospiraceae bacterium | reverse complement strand
GTAACTCCGGAACTCCAGCCCCCACGTAGAGGCTGCGCCCTTCACTTCGCAGGCGGTTTTTGAGTTGGTTGGCTATTCGCATCCCCAATGTTTGGCACGGACCTTTGCGGGCGTGCCAAAAGGCGTCTCCTCCCTCGTCGCAGTAAATTTTTCCTAGTGCCGGGTAGTCGAGCTGAGCAAATACATGGGAAATAATTTTTTTTGTCTCAGGTTTCAGGGTTTACCGCTTTCTGGTGGAGTCGAGGATTTTGTGAAGATATGGGTGGTGTTGGGTTGGTGAGTATACGAATTTTTTGAGGGAGTTGACTAGCCAACTGGTGATGGAGTCCGGTGCTGAACGAATCGTTCGGGTATTGGATTGACTCCAACCGGTGAATATGGTGCAATCCGTCCACTTGTCAGTGCCTATGGTCTACAGGTGAGCTAGTTTTCCCCAGCAAATATGAAGCAAAAACTATGAGCAATATCAACGTGTTAGCCGAAATTCGACGCGTCCTCGACCTGGAAGCCCTGGCCATTGCAGGGATTCGGAAAAACTTAGGGCCGGATTATGAGGAAGCCGTACGATTACTTTTTGCGTGTCACGGCAAGGTGGTCGTGACTGGCGTTGGAAAGTCCGGCATTATTGCTCAGAAAATTGCCGCGACCATGGTGTCGACCGGGACGCTGGCGATGTTTCTGCATAGTTCGGATGGCATGCACGGTGACGTG
>CAYMQW010000295.1:0-3605 GCA_964392595.1 uncultured Nitrospiraceae bacterium | reverse complement strand
GGCAGCTTTGACAATGGGAATGGTGCATTTTTTACCACCAGTCGCCGCTATATTGTCTCTGGCAACACATTTGACATAGACATTGGCTTTAGATGTGCTCAAAATGCCCCATAACATAAAAGGCTTGGCAATTTGGATTGCCAAGCCTTTTTGTGATCAGGCATCAGGTGTACTTTCTGTTTCTTTGCCTGTTCCGCTCCCAGTGCGGTCAGCCTCCCGCAGCTTTTCTAAAACCCCCAGCCGCTTTGCAATATCTTGAAGAATGAGCAAGGATTGACCGACAACTTGTTCTGTGGTCATAGCGCCCCGTGTCCATCGCTTCACAACTTCTTCCAGTGTGTACATTCCCATTTGGCACTACCTCCATGAGTAAAAAGTGGTTGATGAAGTTGATGGGTAACGGCCGTTTCCATTAGCAGCATTGAGGTGAGCAAACCCTACTGCCAAGGCCCTCTTCCCAAAGGTTACAGGCAGCCAAAACTATCCGGCAAGCTGCACCGCCAACATTAAGCTATGTGGTTAAAACGTTGTTTGTTGGAGTTAATGGCTGTCGTAGAACGGCCGTTACCGCATCAATAAAAACATTCTACACGGTATCGTATATTTTGTCAAGGGTGAATTTGGAGTTTGGTTACGGCCGTTCACTTCCCCGTTTTATAAGGAAATCCCGCCCTCTCCGCCACCAGTCCTAAATGTTTTGATGTTGCCCGACTGGGAGCATACGCGCCCGTCTCCCACTCACTGATCGTTTGCTGGCGTACCCCCAGCTCATCTGCCAACGTCCCTTGTGACGCTCCCATGTGCTGCCGCAGCGCCTTAATCATCCCATCATTCCACAGCACCGTGTCCCCAGATTTTTTGACGATGTAAGTGAGCGTCGCCTTGCGGAAATGAACCGTTTCAGCCGCAAGATCAACCTTTTCAACATGGTAACCTGCCCCCATCCAAGCCGTTGCCTGCACTGCACCACGACTGCGATTGCTCCACCAGCCCGCACGTGCTTTGGCACTGCTTGGTAGTGGAACTCCTAATAGTTCTTCAATCTGCGTCAGCGTCAGCGTAATAGGTTCACCAGCCATCTTCTGCAAATGAGAATAGAGAGGAAAATATTTGCTGCCTACTTTCATAATGGCACATTATACCAAAAAATAGGATCAAATTATTTAATAGGAAAAGGAGTCATTATAACTTTTCCGAAATTGCATCGTACTCATTGCCGTCTCCCGTCTAAAGAAGCGGCTGAAATAGGATGGATCGTCAAAAGAGAGGCGATAGCCAACCTCTGCGCTTGTCAAGTCCGTGTGAGTAAAGAGGCGTTTCGCTTCCAGCACGACTTCTTGCCGGATAAGCTGCCCTGGTGATTGTCCCGTCACCGATTTGACCGTATTGTTCAAGTGACTGAGGGTGACGCCTAGTTGGTCGGCGTAGGCCTGTGCAGACCGTTCGCTAATAAACTGCCGAGCAACAAGCTGTTTGAAGTGGTGTGCAAGCGTCGGAATCCCACCATTGGTTCCAGTGGCGTAATGTGATCTTTCACGCACGGCATAAATGCGCTGCATTTCTACCAAAAAAATGTGCAGATACGCGCGTAGGACTGAGCCGCTTCTGAATTTATTTTCTTGACATTCAGCAGCAATTGACTGGATTAATGGTTCCACCAGTTCACATTCTTCTGCATCCAACTCCAGTGCTGGCGTCCCCTCAATAGAATGGAAAAAGGAAAATTCGTGCAGCACCATGTAGTCCGACGGCGCCAGCAAGAGGAAATCCTCTGTAAAGCCGACGCCTTCTCCCTCTAGGGAATCAGACGTATTCCAATAATGAACCTGTCCAGGTGAGATAAAGTAAACGGTACCAGCCTTAATGGGATAGGCATTGAAGTCGATAAAGTGGGTTCCCTCGCCACCCGTTATATACAAAATCTCGTAGAAGTCGTGGCGGTGTGGGTATGTCGCCTGCGCCCCTGCGGGCATAGTGGCAAAGTTCGCAAACATAATGTTTGTACGTGTGTGTTGATGGTCTAATATATGCTGAAATGTAATAAGGGGGATATCCTGCTTGAGGTGCACAGTATTTATTGTTGAACTCATACGTCTGATCCTCTTCTCTTGATGTTCCCGCAAAAAAGTACCATCATCCTTGCCTAAAATCCCTTCTCATTGCGCCTCTCACCCTGTATATTGTTGACATTGTTGCAATAATGAAAAGAGTCTCAGAGATGATCGAAACAAATTGTACCATTACAGAACGGACAATTCTAATTCTAGGAGAATTAAATGACAAAAAGATTCAATATGTCGCGTCGGACTTTCCTGAAACTTTCCGCTGCTGGTGCTGCCGTGTTGCTGGGTGGAGGTTACTTACTACGCGATCAGTTTCTGAATGATGAAAACCCTTCCTCAACAGCGACAGACGTGATAAGCGGTCAACGTTTACCCATCCCAACTCTATTAACTGGGAAAGAAGTTGATGGGAAACAGGTTTATGACTTAACCATTCAACAAGGTTCCATGGAGTTTGTCGCTGGAAAAAAGACCGCTACATTTGGGTATAACGGCAATATTCTTGGGCCCACGTTGCTTATGAATAAAGGGGATGATGTTGTCATCAATGTGACCAATCAATTGGGTGAACCGACCACAACCCATTGGCATGGGCTACATTTACCGGCAGCCATGGATGGGGGGCCTCATCAAAGAATTGAAAATGGTGATACTTGGCAGGCCACCTATACCATTATGAATGAAGCGGCCACCTTTTGGTATCATCCTCATCTGCACAAAAAAACGGGAGAACAGGTTTACCGTGGCTTGGCTGGATTATTTATTGTTAATGATCCCCAAAGCGAACTGGCTCTGCCTGAACAATATGGGACGGATGACATCCCTTTGATTATTCAGGACAAGATTTTTAATGCTGATGGGTCGTTCAATTATCCTGGCACCCTTATTGGTGTCAAAGGAGATACGATTCTAGTCAATGGGGCTGTCACGCCAATGTTTAACGCCCCGGCGCAATTCGTCCGTTTTCGCATCCTGAATGGCTCCAACGCCCGTATTTATAATTTTGGTTTCAGCGATGATCGTCAATTCTATCAAATCGGCACAGATGGTGGGCTGCTAGAAAAGCCGGTACCTTTGAGTAGATTGAGGTTATCCAGCGGCGAGAGAGCAGAAATCTTAGTCGATTTTAGTGGTCAGGAAAATAGCAAGGTACGGCTGGTGAGCTATTCATCGGAGATAGATAACCTCAACCCGTTTTGGGCTAGTAATGCTCTGGATAAGACAACTTTTGACATCATGACCATCAGTGTCAATTCGGCTACCGTCAACCCCATTACGACTTTGCCTGACTCCTTGGCCTCAATCAACCCCTTGCAAGAAAGCGAGGCCAACAAGAGCCGTTCCTTCGAACTAACAGATAGTTTTTCTGGCGGCGACTTTACCTTTACGATCAATGGGCAGAGTATGGATTTAAATCGGATCGATGAGACCATCAAACTGAACGATATTGAAATTTGGGAGATCAGTAACAATCCGGACATGCCCCATCCATTCCATATTCATGATATTCAATTTCTAATTTTGACACGAAATGGATCGCCA
>CAYMQW010000294.1:0-3620 GCA_964392595.1 uncultured Nitrospiraceae bacterium | reverse complement strand
CGATCGCTTTATTGCAGGCGTGACCTCAACTGGAATGAATGTTGTGGATATTGGCGTCTGTGCCACACCGCTCCTCTATTTTTCCCTGTTCACCCTTCCCGTTGATGGCGGCGTGATGATCACCGGAAGCCATAATGCTGCGGAATACAATGGCTTTAAAATGTGTGTGGGCACAGGCGCGTTGTATGGCGAAGGGATTCAACAATTAAAGGGTATTCTGGATGACCAGCGGTATGCGACAGGGGCTGGCACCGTGACAGAGACGCCTGTCATTCCGCAATACATGGCGTATTTGAAAGAGAATTTTTCCAAAGTTGACGGGTCGCAGGTCCATGTCGTCATCGATTCCGGCAATGGCGCAGCCAGCTTGGTCGCCAAGGATGCATTAGAGCAATTGGGGTGCAAAGTCACGGCCTTGTATGACGATCTGGACGGGCGTTTCCCGAACCATCATCCCGACCCCACCGTTGTTGAAAACCTGCAAGACCTCATTCGCACAGTAAAGGAGCAGGGTGCCGACGTGGGTATTGGATATGATGGGGATGCGGATCGAATTGGGGCCATCGATGAAAAAGGAAATATTCTCTGGGGCGATCGGTTGATGCTAATTTTTGCTCGCGACGTGTTAGAAACTCAACCTGGCAGCACCTTTATCTCCGAAGTCAAAGCCTCCCAACTCCTCTATGATGACATTGAAAAACGTGGAGGCCGTGCCATCATGTGGAAAACGGGGCATTCTGTGCTGAAAGCCAAAATGAAAGAAGAGAACGCCGTGTTGGCCGGGGAAATGTCAGGCCACATGTTCTTTGCGGATCGATATTTTGGTTACGATGACGCGATCTACGCCTCGTGTCGGCTTGTAGAAATACTCGCCAAAAAACGGAAACCGCTCTCCTCTCTGTTAGCAGATTTGCCAATTACGGCAGTCACTCCGGAAATTCGTGTGGATTGTTCCGACGATGCGAAATTTAAGTTGGTCGAAAAAGTACGCAACCGTTTTCTTGCCCTGCATAAAAACCCCGATCCCACTCGACCTCAGTTAGTCATTCGTGACGTCGTGACCATCGACGGCATCCGCGTGCGGTTCGACGATGGATGGGGCCTCATTCGGGCATCAAATACCCAACCTGCTCTAGTCCTCCGGTTCGAAGCGAATTCTCAGGATAGACTCACGACCATCCGTTCCTATCTTGAAGGGGAACTCGATATCTGTCAGCGTGCGCTAGAGCCCTAAGAGTTCGCGCAAGAATACCTTTCCCTGTTTGGGTCCTGAGACACCTGTGTGGCAAGGCGCAAAGACTGCGCAGACTTCTGTATGGAAAGGATGAGCCACGCTAGGTAGTTACCTATTGAAGGGTTTTTGGTCACGTCCCTCATTCCTTCAACCTATCTGAAATTTGAACCGTGCAAGTCTGTGTGCCCTTGGAAACGGGTTGGGCTTTTTTTCGTCTTTCCTGCATTTTCCTGCTCCACCACGTATAATATTCTATGGTGAAGTTCTGCATGCAGAAGGCGTGGGGATGGATGCTTATTCTGGGGTTTGGACTTGGCGTTCTGCCCAGCTCGAGCCAGATGTTAGGGTCGTACAAGCCTCAAGTGCCTGCTCGTGAATCGTTGCAGTTTGCTATTTCGCTACTAGGTATTCCCGCTGGCACTGCGACGTTGGATGCAACGCCCTCAATTTCACAGGAAGGCCTCTCGACCATACAGTGTAACTCGACCGCCACGTCCAATGCTTTCATTTCGTTCTTTTTCCCGGTCAACAATGTGCTGAATTCCACGGTTGATACCCAAACCCTACTTCCGATCCGTTTGTTCTTGCAGCGTCGAGAGGGAACGCGACATGAGGATTTCGATATTACCTTCGATCATCAATCTTAACAGGTGACAATTCTCAAGGATGGAACACGGAGCACCATGGCTATTCCGGCGCATACCCAGGATGGGTTATCCTGCCTGTACTCTTTACGTCAGTTGCCCTCGCTTGTTCCTGGGAAATCGGTCTTTGTGACGATTCACCATGATAGGAAAAATTATGACGTGGAGGTGCACGTCGAAGCGATTGAGTCAGTACACGGTCCATGGGGAGAGGGGGAAGCCCTGCGCCTGTTAGCCATCATGCCGTTTCGTGGCATTTTTTCAAATGAAGGAAATATTCGTTTTTGGTTGACCAATGATCTGAAACGAGTGCCCGTAATGATGGAGGCTAGCATGATTATGGGTCAGTGGAGGCGGTCTTGGTGGAATGGCCACTGTAGGGAAAATCGGCTCGACTTTTTTACCAAAAGGCCTATAATGAAAAACCTTAGTGGTTGAAATTGGACTTTTTTGAAATGTCAAGACCCATTTCGCTCACACAACACATTTTGACCCAGCAACGATTGCACCCGGAGGCCACCGGGGAGTTTTCCGCCATTATGGCGCAAATCGCGTTGGGCGGAAAAATGATTGCCCAAGATCTCCGGCAATCAGGCCTTCTCGATATCTTAGGCGCAACCGGGGAAGTCAATGTCCATGGCGAGGAAGTTCAGAAACTGGATCAACGGGCCAATGAGACGTTTGTTCAGGTGTTTGAATCGAGCACGCTTGTTCGGACCGTGGTCTCCGAGGAGATGGAAGAACCGTATACTGTGGTGTCGGCGGAGCGGACTGGAAAGTACGCGGTGTTTTTTGATCCCCTGGACGGCTCATCCAATATTGATGTCAATTCGTCCCTAGGATCGATATTTTCAATTCATCGATTGTCGCCGTCGCCTTCGGGAAATGGCGGTGTGACTTTTTTAAAGCCAGGTGCCGAGCAAGTGGCAGGAGGCTATATTCTATTTGGTGCTAGTACGATCCTGGTGTATACGTGTGGGGATGGGGTTCATCTATTTACCTTGGATCCTGGGATTGGTGAATTTTTGCTGTCTTTGTCGAATATCACGATGCCTGCACGGGGGGCAATTTATAGTGTCAATGAAGGGAATTGTCAGAAATGGTCGAATGGAATACAAAACTATATTGCCCACCTTCAGGAAGTCGATGCGGCCTCGGGTCGCCCCTATTCCTTACGCTATACAGGATGCTTTGTCGCTGATGTGCATCGCGTGCTTTTAAAAGGTGGCCTGTACTTGTACCCTGGAGAGGTCAACAAACCGGAAGGAAAGCTTAGGCTTATGTATGAAGCGGCTCCCTTGACCTTTGTCATTGAACAAGCGGGTGGCCTAGGGAGTACCGGGTTTGAACGGATTCAGGCCATTCAGCCGAAGACGCCGCATCAACGAGTGCCGTTAGTCATTGGCAGCCGAGATGATGTGGAGTTGGCCGAGAAGTTTCTTAAGCCCGAGATGAGTTAACTAAATTATTTTTTTGGAATTGTGGATAGCGCCTGGATTATTGTTGTTCGGAGTATGACCAGGCGTATGATAAATAGGAGGAGCCAGGATGGCTCTGCGAACCATATTCCTCAGTATCAGCGTGTTGCTTGGCCTTGGGGTTGGATTTGCGTCTGGCTCGGGCGACAGCACCCATCTCTTCATTGGCGCAGCGCTCGGAGCCTTGATTAGCGGGCTTATCATTGCTATCGAGCAATTGCTTCAACGTGTTCCTTCTGAGATGGCGATTGGTGCCGGGGTGGG
>CAYMQW010000293.1:0-3629 GCA_964392595.1 uncultured Nitrospiraceae bacterium | reverse complement strand
AAGCAGGTCTTGCGCAGGATCCATTCCTGCATGGACGAGAAGAACTTGGCCACTTCAGCCAGAGGAAGAAATTGATGGGGAAAGACCAAACCCAAATCAGGGTGCTGCCACCGAATCAGGGCTTCCATGCCCAGGATTTGTCCCGTTTTCAAATCCACTTCGGGTTGAAAATGCAGGAGAAATTCATCCTGTTCCCAGGCCGCATGCACACTCTTCTCTAACATCAACCGTTCAAATGCCTGCGCGTTCAATTCCTCGGAGACAAATTGGTAGCAATTTCCACCTTTTTCTTTGGCCCGATACATGCCTCGATCCGCCTGGGCAATCAATAGATCCGGAGCAGTCCCATCAAACGGATAGAGAGCAATGCCTAAACTCGCACGGGCCACCATGCGGTAGCCATTGAATTCAAACGGCTGGGACAAGGCATCCAAGATTTTTTGCGCTACATGCCCGGCATCCTGGCCACGTTCCAAATCTTGCAAAATCATTGTAAACTCATCGCCGCTCAGTCGGGCAACCGTATCCGTCGCCCGCACACAATGCGTGAGCCGATCGGCCACGGTTCGGAGCAACGCATCCCCAATTTCATGCCCAAAGGCATCGTTCACAGATTTAAATCGATCCAAGTCCAAAAAGATCACGCCCACGGAACGGCCATTCCGCCGCGCCTGCGCAAGTGCCTGCTTAAGCCGATCAAAAAACATCGTCCGGTTTGGAAGATCCGTCAGAGGATCATGGTGGGCTAAATGAACTAACTTCGCTTCTGTCTCTTTGCGAACCGTAATATCTTGATGAATGGCCACAAAATGCGTGATCCGGCCCTGGTCGTTCCGTAAGGGTGTAAAGACTTGCTCCACCATAAAAGACCGCCCATCTTTGCGACGCTCGACTAACTCATGACGCCAAACTTTTCCCGTATCCCTACGCCGATGCGCTTGCCGCATCGCCGTTCGCGATTTGCCGGATTTCAGGAACCGGGGAATGGTCCCTATCAGTTCAGACGCACCATACCCGGTCAACCGAGTGTAGGCATCATTCACCCATTCGATTCGACCATCAGGATCAGTAATAAACACCGCATGCTCAGCGGAAGCAATCGCGGCACCACGCATTCGAAGATGTTCATACTCCTTCACCAGCAGCAAACTGACCGCCACCTGACCCGCCAGTTTTTCAAACCAACTCACGGTGAAGGGATCAAACGCATCGGGCCGAAAAGCCCCAACCGTCAGCACGCCGAACACCTGACCACGCGCGTAGAGAGGCACCGACACACTTGACTTGAATCCATACCGTTCCGCATAGCTCTCCCGATCCCAATCGGCCTCATCCATCCGGCACACGTGTGACGATTGGGACGCAAGGACGGCCTGTACGCACGCCACATCCGCTGAGGACAATTCCAACTTCACCTTTTCGATCAACGAGGTGTGAGCCCCTGCCTGCGCCGCCAACGTGACATCCCCATCCAACTCTTTTAACGCCACCCATACAAGAGGATACGCAAACAGTTGCACGAAATGGTGACACACATGAGAAAGAACCTCCGGCAAGGTCAGACCTTCTAAAATATGCTCGCCCAAAGCATGGGTTAATTCATCGCTAGCCATAGCGCGTTTGTGCGCGGAAAGATTCCGAACAAGCCAATGCACCGAGGTCACAACACCATCTGGAGCACGCAACGCGGAAATCGTAATAAAGGCGGCAAACGGATTCTTTCTCAAAGGGGCCAGAGACATTTCCCATTCAAGACCCGGTTCACCATCTTCAAGCTTCCGAAGGTGTTGTTGAAGGACAAATCGATCATCCGGGGTGAGCAACTCCAGGAGGTTTTGACCAATGATGTTATTCGAAGGCCGCTCAAGTAATCGTCCCGCCGACTGATCCGCAAGTTGAATGATCCCCTGAGCATTCGTCACAAAGTGGCAATCGAGCTGAAAGCTAGCCTCAGGATGGTGCGCGTTCCCTTGTTTTTGAGAAACAGTTTCCGAACCAGATAGATCCTTACCGACTGCCTTTGAGCCCATCTGTGATCCATCCAAACGTTGCAAGGAGGTCGTGACGGTTTCCAGCTCCTGAGCGAGCCCCTGAGCTTGCGCGGAAGACAAGCCTTCGGAAGACAAAGGCATGCCCTGAAGTTGCTGTTGTAATCGACGAAGGTGTTGGGTCAGCGATCCAATGTCGACTGACTTTTCTTGAGGAGAAAGACGAGGTTTTTTTGGTTTACTCATATCACCGTGACATCATCTATTAGTCGCGTCACCATTTTGACACAATTGCAGACAGATTCGTCAACAGATTGTCACAATTTACGGATTACCGGAAGGTTATTCGGGCAGGTAAAGAAGGCCGGAATCGAAATCCTGTTGGACTTGGGCATAGCGTGCTGGGGTACCCACATCCGACCAATAGCCGGTCAACAGATAGCTAGAGACCATGGCCCCACGTTCCAGCCATAGCACATAGGCATCGATAATAGAGGAAGGAACACCTTGAGGAATATGGCGCAAGAGAACTGGATCGATGACATGGATGCCAGCGAACATGCGCTGGATCATGGCTTCCCTGGCGGCTGAAACAGATCGACCCCTCCCAGTAATAGTCAAAACGCGATCCTGGGAATCCGTTTCAATCACGCCCCATTGTTCAACATCAGGATCATCGCGAAGGACCATGGTCGCAATCGCATCAGCCTGGCGATGGTGGGCAATCATAGCCGACAGATCAAGATCGAAGACTGTATCGCCATTCACCACCAGAAAAGGCTCTCCCTCAAAAAACGGTTCCACCTGTTTCAGGCCGCCACCCGTCCCTAACAATACCGGTTCCACCGAATACGACACGTGAAGCCCCCACTGACTCCCATCCCCGATGATGGCCTGAATCTGTTCACCAAGATAGTGAAGATTGATCATGATATCAGTAATACAATGCTTGCGTAGGAGAAGGAGATTCCATACCAACAAGGAATGAGGGCCAAGGGGAAGGAGAGGTTTGGGAAGCGAATTCGTGAGAGGGCGCAACCGAGTACCAAGCCCTGCGTCTAAAACCATGGCTTTCATAAGAAAAAACTCATTGCCATTCGGGCACGTAGGGCGTGAGCGCCACGCGTAAAGGTTCTAACTCGGGATAGGTTTCGAGATTGCGACGCACGTACCCCAGGGTTCGTGGAATATCCGCGAGAAACTTGGGATTCCCTTTGACTTGATCGATATACACAAAGCGACCTGCGGCCTTGAGGTTCCGTTGAATGCTTGTTAAATCAAACAGCCGCCGAAACGCAGTCCGATCCGCGAACAACATCCGCTCTTGGGTGTCCTGATCCAACTCCGCACGCATGCCTTCAATATACCGATCGATCATCTCATCAATAAACGATTCATCCAACGCAAGGTATGAATCCCGCAGCAAGGATGCCAGATCATATGTCGCCGGCCCCATCAAGGCATCTTGAAAATCAATTACCCCAAGCCGATCGCCATCGACCATCAAATTGCGCGAATGATAATCTCGGTGGGTAAACACCGTCGGTTGATTCGCCATACATTCGGCCATCATGGTGAACGCTTCACGAAAGACCTTCTCATGATCCGCACACATTGGCTTTTTATGTTGCCGCGCCAAAA
>CAYMQW010000292.1:0-3630 GCA_964392595.1 uncultured Nitrospiraceae bacterium | reverse complement strand
GGGGTATGCTCAGTCCTCGCGCCTTGCCAGACAGGCGTCTTAACACCCAAACATGGGAAGTTATTCTTGCACGAACCCTATACGCACAGCCCGGGCTCTCTGACAAACCCCTAATACGTGCACGTTAAAACTCCACCTGCTGTTTGGCCTCTGTGATGCAATCCCAAAAGAGTTCAACTTCATGTGTTTTTTGCTGCTTACCAGTTCGCACCGACAATGTGACGCCGATTTCCGTGAGAGCCGATAACCGCCCAATCACCTGTTGTTGCCCGCCCTCCGAGTCCTGAATCTTCACTTGGATAACTTTTCCCACCACTCGCTGGTAATCCTTAAGATTCTTCAGTGGGCGATCAACACCTGGTGATGAAACCTCTAGCCTACATGCAAAAAGCATGGGATCAGCCACCTCAAGTGCTCGGCGCAGGGACTGATGAAATTGCTCGCAGTCCCGAATACCCACGCCTCCGTCCTTATCAAGAGTGATACGAACGACCGAACCAGCTCCCTTGCCTTGACAAGCGATTTCAAGCAGGTCAAGGTCCAGGGCCTGTGCAATCGGCTCAGCAATGAGCTGGACCTGATTCCCCAAATATTTGGTATCCAATCCTTATGACCTAACGAATGGAGCCTCGGTGGGGCGATAAAGCAAAAAAAAGTGGGCTCACGCCCACTTCCCAGAATCAGGACAGTACCATTTCCCTCATCCAAAGGCAAGTGTTTTGCCTCATGAAGATACTCCAGAAACTGTTTGTCGAACTATTTGGTTTTCGTTGACACATGCACCCAGACTTTCAATTACACATTTGACGTTTTTACCAATAGGCCCACCGTCAAGGATGTGCTAAACTTTACCTTTCGGGGATGTTAATAAATGGCGTCTGCGGCTCTCGGCCCTTTGTCGTGTTCACGTACTAAACGTACGCTCTGCGCGCCAAAGCACCTGCGGCCTTTCCTTCAACAAACTCAGGACAGGACTGAGCGCGCCTTTTTGAACATTCCATTTCCTTGAATAACTTAGGCAAGTCATACACGTGGTTCACTTGACCAACCAACCTACACATCGATGCCCACAATCCTATCAGTAGCCTCAGGAAAAGGCGGAGCTGGGAAAAGCATGGTCGCCAGCAATCTGGGGCTTATGCTGGCCAAACGCGGATTTCGGACTACCTTAGTTGATTTAGACACAGGGGGAGCTAATCTCCATGTGCTATTCGGACACTTTCACCCCACAACCACCCTCACCGACTTTCTCGATCGAAAGGTCAAAACCCTGCAAGGGGTGGTTCAACCCTTATCACTCCACCCGAATTTGTCCCTCATTTCTGGTACTGGAGAAACCCTCCTCACATCAAACCTTCCTCACCCGAAAAAAAAACGGCTCCTTAATCATTTAAGGAAATTGGAAGGAGATATCGTTTTGGTAGATGTCGGGGCCGGCACCCATTTTCATACCTTGGATTTCTTTTTATTTGCGAATGGTCACCTCACCGTGGCCACACCCGATCCGACTTCCGTCCTTGATCTATATCGATTTATAAAATTGGCCGCGATTCGGAGGGTCTTATCCTCATTTTTGGCCCGTGACCCAATTGCTACCGCACTGTCTAATCGGGAGTTTCAAAGTATTCAGGACGTGTTGACGGCCGTCGGTCACACGAATGAAGCAGGCACGGCTATCGCGCAAGCCGCATTAGAATCTTTTAAACCCTGTCTGATTCTCAATCGCATGGGAAGGGCTTCAAAGGTCAATACCCTCCATTTACAACAAATGGTCCAACAATATATTGGAACCGAGTTGCATGTGTTAGGACAGATCCCTCAGGACGAAGCCGTCGAACGATCCATCCAACAATACCTTCCTGTCGTGGATCACAGTCCTAAATCGGCAGCAGCCAAAGCGTTTGACTTTGTGGTTGATCGTCTTGAGCTGTGGATGGAATCGAATCTATCTACAGTGGAGGAATGGTAGGCAACCTTGCCTCTACTCGCTCAGGCGGATTTTTCTAGAAAAGTAGAAAGTTCCCCTGACGTTCGTGAAAGGAACGACGTGGGACGGAAGGGTGGAAAAAGGAGCCTCCCTTTACACTGGGCTATCACCTATCGCGGCGGGGGAGTCGCGGCTTGCAAGGCACTTGAGACTTGCTTGAGGGAATCCGCCAAACTATCCAGCTCAGCCCCTTTCCGCAATAGCTCGCCCCGCAACCCATTCATTTGATCGACGTACTTATCACGTTCCTTCAAAACTACCGCATGGTCTTCAAGCATTTCTTGACAACGATCTAAATCATTTCGAATTTCGGCGTACTTCACTTTAAAATCTTTGGCTTCGCTCGTGGATTTGTCCAAATCCTGTGTGAGGGTAGCGATCTGATTCTGACAATCGCGTAATTCTGCCTGAGCTTGGGTTCGTTCTTCTTCACTGCTCTGGTATCGCACACGAAGGTCCTGAATCGCTTCGGTCCAACTCCGAACTGCTCCTGGGGCTAAATCCGGAAGACTTGGAAGAGGCTCATCCTTGGTCAACGCATCCATGGCCCCGTGTATCCAATCAACAAACGCTCCAATTTCATGAAATTTGAAATCCACATTGCTCGACTCGGCCTGGGGCTCGCTTGCTGACGGATTGCTGGCTATTTCTTTTGCAGGTTCCTTAGAAAATTCTTTAGTAGGCTCTTGCTCCAGTTCCACCACAACTTCCTCCGGTAACCGAGAATGGAAATAGTGCAACAACACCGCAACACAATGTCGGCAAAATGGTTGTTCACTAGCAGGACACGAACACTTGGTGGTGAGAGTGCCACTCTTTAACCGGATCGTTTGCGAATACACTCCATAGGTTCCATCCACCTCGGAATTAATGTATCCTTCATGCGCATCAATAATTCGCACCCGACTTTCAGAAAGATATTGAGTCCCTAGCTTATACACATGCCCACCAACCACCGATTCCACCATATCCGGTTCAAGTTGGCTTAACTGTTGAGCAGAGCAAGAAATCCGGTTTCGCATAAGCCCCTCAAATGGCAAAAAGTGGGTAACGACGAGGTGAACCTCTATAGCTACGACTGACCTTAACCTCATTGCATGACTCAGGTTTTCTTACCACCTGAAAAGGCCAAGAGCTTCCCCTTGTTCGGCAAAAATTTGTGAAAACTTGAACCCCCAAGATTTATAGATCTCCAGCAGACCTTGAGAGGGAGGAAGGTAAAACGCTTAAAAGGTACAACTCAGTAACTTTCGGTTAGGAACTTGCATGTGTTCGACAGGAAAATATTTACTAAAAACACTGCGTGAAGGTCATTTTTCTCTTGACGTTTTTGAAAAACAGGTGAACCGCGAAATTTTTCGTATACGCCCTCTAACTCAGAAGGAGTGACGAAAATGACGCCATCGCGGAAACGGATCAACAAATATCACGCCCCATCTTTTCTCAAGCTATGGAAACCCATCGTGACAATCCTCTCGAAGGTATCTCCCTTACACCCCAAGGGGAACAGACCGCTCAAAATGGATTTTGAACACCAACTCAAAGCCCTCATCTTTTTTTCTTTGGAGGAACACACTGCAGCAAGCCCTCTCCTTCAAGTTCTTCAAGCAGACGATTTTGCCGCTGAATATATTGCCCCGCCA
>CAYMQW010000291.1:0-3637 GCA_964392595.1 uncultured Nitrospiraceae bacterium | reverse complement strand
GCGAGGGTCGAGGGTTCAAATCCCTTTTCCCGCTCCAAACTTCCTCAATCTAGAAACGACTGTTGGATCACAAAAGTCCGCGCACGCTCTTGGCGCAACCTAGGTGCCTGTCCAAGATTAGCGATCGTCACGAGGAGGAGTCAGGAAGAATATTCTGAGATTCCTGTGGCAAACTTCATGTCGGCCTGTTCAGGTTCATCAGTAACCCATCGTTTTAGGATGGTGGCCAACACTTCTGACGTAATCGGTTTCACAATGTAATCATCCATCCCAGCTTCCAAGAATTTTTCACGGTCACCCTGCATGGCATTCGCGGTCATAGCGATGATGGGGAGTCGTCGCTCGTCGTTCGCATTTCCTATTTCGTTGTTTCCGAGCGACGCTTCCCGCTTTCCACCTCACGGATGTGTCTGGTCGCTTCCAATCCATCCATCTCGGGCATCATACCATCCATGAACACCACGTCGTAAGATCTTTGGGGCACTGAGTCAATCGCTTCTTTCCCATCTCCCGCAATATCCACACGACAGCCAAGTTTTTCCAACATGCGTAAAGCCCACCTCTGGTTGATGGAATTATCTTCTGCAACGAAAACCCGTGGTCGTGATTGGCCTTGAACTTCTTTGAGCGTATGTTGGGTAATGATGCCTGATGGATGAGATGGACCGTTCTCCGTCTCATTGGCTTTCCCCATCACGAGGCATAAGGTCTGGTAGAGGTAAGACTCGTGGACGGGTTTTGTGAGGTATGCTGCAACGCCTGTTTCCTGTGCCATGCTCCCATCACCCGGGATTCCTAAAGAAGTCAGCAGGACCAATTGAATGGAGGACAAATTGGGACCCCCCTTTATGGCCCGCGCCAAAACCCAGCCATCCATACCGGTCATCTGCATATCCAGAATGGCAAGATCGAAGGGATCCCCTCTGTCAAAAGCTGCGCGAAGTCATTCCAGGGCTTGTGGGCCATCATTTGCGGTTTCCGAACGCACACCCCAAGTTCCAGTGTAATGTTGCAACAACATCTGGCTGGTTCCGTCATCATCGACCAGACAAATATTGAGCCCGTGTAAATCCTCGCGAGGCGTCACGTTTAGAGTGGGCACTGGCTGCTTGGCCAATCGGACCGTGAACCAGAACAAACTTCCGTGATCTGGTTCACGGAATATCCCAATATCCCCCCCCAGCATTTCTGTGAGCTGCTTGCTAGTAGCCAATCCCAACCCTGTTCCTCCATACTTCCGTGAGGTGGATCCATCAGCCTGGATAAATGGTTGGAAGAGACGTTCCTGCGTATCTGGGGGAAGGCCGATACCAGTATCGATGACATCAAATCGTACCATCACATCCTTTTCAGTCTCCTCCACGGATGTCACCTGCACCACCACTTCACCATGGCTGGTAAACTTGACCGCCTTGCCAACAAGGTTGGTCAGGATTTGCCGTAACTGTCCAGGATCTCCACGCACGGCACTTGGCACGGTGGCATACACAAGACCCACCAATTCCAGTCCTTTCCCTTGAGCCTGGGTGGCTATTAAACCGGCAATAATTTAGCGTGCATTTTTTTTTGCTCTAAAACCCTTATTCCATGGGCTTCTCGCGTAACATATTTAATTGCCGGGTTAATAATAAGTCCATGACCTCTTCGACGACCGTCCGCAAATTGAAATCAATGACCTCAAGACTGAATTTACGGCCTTCCATTTTGGAGAAATTGAGAATGTCATTGATGATCGTGCGCAGGATTTTTCCCGAAGTTTGCACGGTCTCCACATAATCCAGTTGTTCCGTTGTCAATGTTGTGTCCAGGAGCAATTCCGTCATCCCAAGTACGCCATTCATCGATGTCCGTATCTCATGGCTGACAGTGGCCAGAAATTCCGACTTCAGGCGCACGGCTTTCAAGGCACGGTCCCTCGCTTCGGCGATCTCAGCCTCGGCATGCTTGCGTTTGGTAATATCCTGAACCAGGCAGACGATTCCCTGAAAGCGATTTTGATCATCCTTCAGGATTGAACAGGAAAATGATACTGGGATGGTCCCCTGATCTTTTGTCAGAAAGATTGCCTCGAGATCATAGACCGACTCGTTTTCCACCAGTTCTTCCATAATCGATCCTTGAAGTAATTCTTCGCCAAAGATGAGATCAGGATGCTGTCCAATTAACTCCCGCTCCGTGAAACCTAACAGAGACAGCGTCGCTTGATTCACCGAGCGAATGGTCATGTCCGAATCGATAACCACCAGGGTATCCGTCATCGACTTGATAATATTGTCCACGTAGGGCTTTGATGTTGTGACCTGGTGATGCGCGTCAGCCAATTCCTGATGGTTGCGTTCAAGCTGAGTTTGCGTGTGCTTCAATTCATATAAGACGTTGCCCAAATTCGTTTTTTTCCCGATGCAGATCGAGAGAAACCTTCACTTTAATGGCTGGTCCAGGATTCCGTGAAGCGGGAAGCGTGAAACGTCCCGGGTCATCCGAGAGGTGAATAATGACCATCCAAGATGAATGTGGACCAGTAAAAAAGGATCTGGAAGGTTGGGAGAATTTTTTTTAAATGAAGTTCAAGTGGCCGAAAAGTTTGACGAAAGTTACACCATGCAAATCTCATCTACACAAAGTCATCCTGCGTTGTTCTTGCTACAAGCCACGCTTCAAGCCGTTTCGCTAAAAACCCCATCGGTTCAACCATCCAGTGATGCCGTGGATATTTCCGATGGCGCAAAGCAGCTTGCGCAGACACGCCCTGCCGAAGAGTAATGCCTCTTCTTTTCGCTTGATCCATTCAGCCCAAATTCCGCCGCAGGAAATGTGATCTGTTACTCATCACTCGTGGTCCGTATCTCGCTGTTTGCGAGCAACGAACGACAAAATATTGAAGCACCATCAACGCGCGTCCAACTGCCGTTCCTTAGGTTGAAGCAAGGGAGGAAAAAGACCGGAGGGAAATTCTCTATCTCTTGGTTTTAGAAGTCTGCAAGTGCTGTTGAAGAATACGAGAATTTTGAATGAACGGATTCAATCGTCCCAATTCCGAGGCTTTTCTAAAATGACGAGAGGCTTTTTCCCGTTGGCCCATTTGATTATAGACGAGGGCTAGATTGTAGTGGGCGACCGCAGATCGCGGATTTGTTTCTAGAGACTTTTGAAAGTGTGAGGCTGCGGAATCAAGATTACGTTTATTGAACTGACTAATCCCATCATTGATGGAACCAGCCTCTTGAGTGCCTGCCAACGGCATGATGGCCTGACCCCAGGAAAGTGAACAGACCGCGATACTCCATATCATGGCCATTCCAATGAACAGGAATTTACGTAAACTTGGCATAGCTTTTCCCTTGATTGGTCTATTCGTTACATCGGAGAAGCAAAGCCATTTATTGAGGATAGACCAAAAGCCTCGGCTAGGCGTAAAACGTAATATCCTTAGGCCTTGGCCTCGAAAAGAAGAAATAGGATAAGAGGAATTGATGATGGAAATCTTTTCAGGGTCTGTTGAAAATTTCATGCCAAGAGCCCACAAATGCACCAGGGCGGACAACCAACATCAGTGGGAGGGAATGTTCAAAAAAGTTCGTCCAGTCCTGTCCTGAGATTCTATGGTTCATGTCAAGCATTTTGTGATCCGTTCTGG
>CAYMQW010000290.1:0-3641 GCA_964392595.1 uncultured Nitrospiraceae bacterium | reverse complement strand
GGCACCAACCTCGACAGTCCGACCGCAATGCATTCACGTGTCGAGTCAACCGCCGCGGCACCAACTTATGCTGGACTGTATTCTGGCGAATGGACATACCCGAGTTGTTGCGTGTAAGGGTCATAACTGGATAGGCATGGTATAAACATGTCAGACAATGATCGGGGAATGTATGAATTCCGACATGTTGCAAGGCTAATTTTTGGGGATATCCAGCATCTCTGCTGCAACTTTTCGAACAGTCGAGGTGGGTTGTTCCCCACCCAACATGCGAGCGATTTCATTCTTTCGCTCAGATTTCCCCAGAGGCGCGACCGTGGTCGTGGTTCGGTTCTGATCCATGACCTTTTCCACAACAAAGTGTTGTGTGCCCTGTGACGCAATTTGCGGAAGATGGGTCAAGCAAAACACCTGGTGGGATTGTCCAAGGGCTCGAAGACGCTGGCCCATCACCGCAGCCACTTCTCCACCTACTCCGGTATCAATTTCATCAAACACTAAAACCGGGACCTGATCGACATCCGCCAACACGGTTTTAATCGCTAACATCAACCGCGAAAGTTCTCCTCCCGACGCAACACGAGCAAGAGGTTGGAGGGATTCTCCTGGGTTCGCACAAAACAGATACTCCACGCGATCCATCCCGTTTGAGCCCATGGACTTTTCCCCGGACAGTTCCCCAAACTGTACTTGAAACCTGGTCTTTTCCATTTTCAAGTCAGCCAATTCTGCCATCACTCGCTGCTGGAGATTCTGCGCAATGTTTTTGCGGGATTGCGACAAGGCTTGGGCCTTGCTGTGAGCCTCCTGGTAGGCACGCGTGACAGCGTCCTCTAAGACCTGAAGGCGACGATCCAAGTCAGATAACTCCAATAACTCGTCTTGGATGATATCCCGTCTGGCAATCAATCCATCCAGACTTTCATGATATTTTTTCCTGAGACGTTGGAGAAGAGCCAACCGTTCATCAATCTGCCCCAGACGATCGGGGTCGTGATCCAGTCCATCTCGATAATCGCGGCAGGCATGAGACAGTTCTTCCAATTGCGCACGGGCTCCTTCGACCATGTCGATCCACGACTTCGCGGAAGGATCAATGGTTCCCAGTTCTTGGACTACACGATTGAGACGTTGCAGGTGGGAAAGAATCGACGATTCTTGTTCATACAGGAGGTCATACGCCTGATTCGAAAGTTCTGACAATTTTCCACTATTTTGAAGACGACGATACTCGAGCAGCAATGCGTCCTCTTCACCCGCTTCAAGTTGGGCTTTGGTCAACTCATCATATTCATGTTGAAGAAACTCTTCGCGGATAATCCGATCCTTTGACTCTTCACGAAGTCCATCCCATTCTCGTTGCTGTGTTTGCCAGTGATCAAAATCTGATTCAAACTCAGTTCTGAGGGAAGCCAACCCACCAAAAGCATCGACTAACTCCAACTGTACCCGCGAAGAGAGCAACGACTGTTGATCATGTTGTCCATGAATATCAAGTAGCAATCGGCCAAGCTCTTGGAGTTGATGCAGAGGGGTGGCGGTCCCATTGACATAGGCCCGGTTGCGCCCGGACCGGGAAAGCACTCGCCGGATGAGCAATTCCTCAGAGTCGTGAGTCGCAAGATCAAAATCTTTTAACCAATCCTGCACTGCCTGAATGGACGATACGGAGAAAATCGCTTCGAGACTGGATTCCTCCGCCCCAGTTCGAATCTGATCCCCGATAGCCCGGCCTCCAAGCAGCAATGCGAGTGCGTCTACCAGAAGAGATTTTCCGGCACCCGTCTCTCCGGTAAGCACAATAAAGCCTGGGGCAAATTCGAGATGGAGTTGATCAAACAGGGCAAAATTGGAAATGCGCAGCTCAAGGAGCATGGCATTTCACATGAGTAGGGGCAACACGCTATGCCGTTGCCGGGTGTTGGGAAAGGAGGGAATCAATGATTTGCTTAAACTGCGGTTTGGATCTAGCCCCAACCATTTTTTCAACTTGCTCGCCATTCTTAAAGAAGAGAATACTTGGAATACTCATAATCTGATATCGGCCCGCCACTTCCGGGGCTTCATCCGTGTTGAGTTTCATGACTTTCAACTTGCCTTCATATTCCTTCGCAAGCTCCTCCACAACGGGAGCAACCATCTGGCAAGGACCACACCAGACTGCCCAAAAATCTACCATCACCAGGTCAGAAGATTTGAGGACTTCACTCTCCCAGTTTCCATCATCAGCCTGCACAACAAGATCCGACACAACATCCTCCTTCATTGTCTTTGAAACGATTGGGGAAAAATCCTAGAAAGTCATGGTACCTTCCCCTTCAAAGGGTGTCAACTGCAAGCCCGACTCGATAAACAACCACCAACAACGCCAAATTCCTTGAAATGTTTCATCGCCTAGAACCCACGATCGCCAACCTCATCAAACCTTAGGCTCAAGTCTGTCCACAGTTAATAGTAAATGGGTATGTTGGAAAAGGGCGTCAGCGGCGTTCTCGGCCCTTTGTCGCACGTACTATGAGTACGCTCCGCGCGCCAAAGTACCTGCGTCCTTGCTGAACGCACCTTTTTGAACATACCCTGTTGTTCTTAGCGTCTCATAAGAGGAGTCACAGGTGAAACGGCATTATGAAAATAATTCAATGGACCCTAAAGGAAAAAGGCTTGTTGGCTTCATCATACGAGAAATAGAGAATCTTTACCCAAGTTAATGACAATAAGGTATTTGTAATGCCAAGGAACATTTCGTTTTGCTTGAAAAGGTTTTTAGTCGGATCCTGCCTCATTTTGTGTTCAAGGAGCTTGAATCACGCCCAAACGTTATTCCCGAGAACCCAATTATCAGTTTTCGATGCTACTGATACGAAGGTAGGGAATGTCTTAGGGATATTCAATGAAAAAGCCAGCCCTTATGGGTTGCATTCACCGTCGAGGGCTATCTTGTGGCCCTGAGAGTCACGAGAGCCCCACTCAAAGGTCCGAGAGAAGTCGAGGCGTATTACTTGTCACAGGAATGTGCGGATGAGCCACACTTTAAATACTCACAGATTCAAGGAGGGAAGGGAATACTGCCCACGGCGCTCATAGGGCCACCAGGCCAAACAGTGTATGTGGTCGACGACGATGACCTCTCCTTGATCTTTTATTCTCAATCCCGACGCAAATGCATCGGGATCATGTGAAAAAGTCAACCTTACCAACCCCATTAAACTGCGACCCGGTCAAGGAAACAGTGAAAGGCTCAGTCCTGAAACGTAAACAATTCCAGCCCTGGAATCGACAATTGCCACTTCAAGTTCTCGCTAAATTTAATAAACGGCGAATGAAGGATAGCCTCTTGGCCTGGCGTCTCGTACAGGACGGTCGGAATGTAGTTGATGGAGTCGTGCTGTTTTATAACCCGCGCATTGCCCGTACTCCCCGATGGGCCCGAGAGGACAGAAAGTGGCCACGATCGGAGGACATGAGTTTTACGTTCCACAGCCTCACCAAACCTAAGCCTCTCCCCGGGCTCAACCGTCACTTTCTCATCAAGAACACTCAATGTCTGCTCCGAATTTCTCAACGCAAACCGTATCGTCAGGTATTTTTACCTAAATTGAGCGATTCTTTCTTGGAAAAAGTTCGTGAATCCCTCGTTTCCC
>CAYMQW010000289.1:0-3641 GCA_964392595.1 uncultured Nitrospiraceae bacterium | reverse complement strand
ACCCAGGGGAAAGACATTTCATATACCCGGACATCCCATTACCTCACCATGCGGGATGGCATCAAAATCGCCGTGGATGTGTATCTTCCTGCATCATGGCAAGCTGGCCAACGACTGCCCACCATGTTTCATCAAACACGGTATTGGCGAGCCATGGCCTACCGATGGCCCATGAGCGCGTTCACAGAAACCCTGCCACGCGGGCTCACTGGTCAATACGCCACACGATTTATGGCAAATGGATACGCGTGGGTGAGTATGGACGTTCGCGGATCGGGGGCCTCATTCGGCAGTCGCCGCTATTCACATTCGCCGGAAGAAATCAAAGACGGCGCTGAAATCGTCGAATGGATTGTTCAGCAGCCATGGTCGAATGGAAAGATTGGGGCTTTAGGAATTTCGTACTCCGGCGCTTCGGCCGAGCTCCTCTTGGTGAACCAGCACCCTGCCGTCAAAGCTGTCGCGCCGATGTTTTCAGGCTTCGACTTGTACCCGGAAATTATCTATCCCGGTGGGATTCATCTGAGCTGGTTTACGAGCACGTGGTATCACATCACCAAGAACTTGGATCACAATGTCCTTCCTTTTGCAGGTTGGTTTGGCACCCTCGCTATCCAGGGTGTGTATCCGGTTGATGAGGATCATGATGAAACGTTGCGTGATCAAGCTATCGCCGATCATGCGTTCAATTGGAACCCACACCAAGCCGCATTAGGGATTACCTTTCGAGATGATGCGCCCCCATCGAGCCCAGTCCCCAGCATTGATGCCTTGGGACCGATGTCGTACCGCGAGGAAATCGACGGCTCGAGGGCCGCGATATATAGCTATACCGGATGGTTTGATGGAGGCTATCAACATGCCGCCATTCGACGACATCTGACATTGACGAACCCTCACAATAAATTGATCATCGGCCCGTGGGATCATGGGGGACGCCGTCGCATCAGCCCCTATAGCATTGGGCCGGTTCAGTTTGATCACGCTGGCGAACTGTTGAAATTTTTTGATGACCATCTCAAAGACATTCCCACAGGAATTGATCGGGAACAGCCAATTCACTACTTCACCATGGGGGAAGAGCGATGGAAAGCGACCGCGACCTGGCCGCCTCTCGCCACACCCACCACATTGTACCTCGCGGAAAATTTTGAGTTGCGCGAGGAACGCCCTAGGGATGACCAGGCACAGGACGTTTATACGGTTGATCGCTCAGCAGGTACTGGGAAAGAATCTCGCTGGCACACGCTGGTGGGCTTGCCAATCAACGATCCCTATCCCGACCGAATTGAACAAGATAAAAAGTTGTTGGTGTATACCTCCGCCCCCCTGAGGGATGACTGGGAAGTCACGGGCCATCCTTCTGTGACGCTGCACCTCAACATCTCAGGAAAAGACGCCACAGTCTTTGCCTATCTCGAAGATGTGAGCAAGGAAGGCGCCATCTCGTATGTAACAGAAGGCATGCTCAGGGCCATGCATAGAAAATTGAGCCACACACCAGCCCCTTACCGTGATCCTGTTCCCTACCGAACCTACCGACAAGCCGATAGCCAACAGATCATTCCAGGGGAAGTCACGGCTCTGACATTCAACCTGCTCCCTACATCCTACCTTTTTAAAAAAGGGCACCAAATTCGCTTGGCTATCGCAGGAGTTGACCGTGATCATTTTAAGATATTACCCAGCCCACCACCCACATTCAGGGTTATTCGAAATCGACACACGCCGTCCCTCATCACACTACCCATCGTGACCCAGTTTCAATAGTCATCCACCATTTGTGCACAGATACTTATAGCGTTCTACGTATTAAATATCACATAACCATTTGAATACTTGTGGTTTTTTACACAAGATTATCTTCGTCCACTAAAAATGTGGACAACGCTGTGGATTAGCTTAGAACAACAGAAAATGACCAAGACAGGGCGGCAGTTTCTACCTACTTGCCTATTATTTAGGCATTGTGGTGAAGGCATACACACCACAAAATCCATGGTGTTGAAGACCCTTGCGGAAGGTTACGTAGGCCGAGTGAATGCTCCCAATGAAATTACAACCAATTTGACTTCAAATGTTCGCTTTTTGCACCGAACAGGCTAGGATTCTGAAACACCCCAAATACAAGATACTGGCATCTGTGCCTCATCAGGAGAATGATTATTCCAAAAACGTTCATGACCCTCCTCATACTCTTATTGAGTGTGTGTTGGTTCGCTCAAGAGGCTCAAGCCAAATTTTGATGGGCAGATGCAGATATCGTCCTAGCCTACGGTGTAGACGTCGAGCTGGGAGAGAAAAAGGTTATCATCGACCAAGCGGAAGTGGGCTATCCCTTTCATGTGGATGTTGTGTGGCGACTGCACCCACAAGACTGCCTTATCCAAACCCTACAATACCAAGATGGTGACGGCACACCAGAATGGCAGACGGTATCAGATGACCAACTGTTTCAGGGTAACCCTCGGCATGCTATCGCCTCCAAAATCGAAGCCCTGGCTGTCAGCGCTAAAGAAGGAAAACCCTGTTACATGGATCCACAGAATGATGAATTCCTCGTGGTCTCCGAAATACAAAACCAAGAAAAAAAGAACACAGTGGCAACATCATCTGTACCACTGGGCGCACCGCTGGGCGCTACGGTGATGATCCTCCGGGCCACCTCGTTTTTTACCCCACAGGTGGTGACGATCCATGCCGGAGAACGCATCGTCTGGATTTATGCCGATGGCGCGAAGGAGCCCCATACCGCAAGGAATGGTGCCTGCCGTGGAATAGATTGCACCGGAGGCGGGAAAAAATTCAACAGCGGCGAGACACTCAACAAAGCCGGCCACCGCTTCGAACACATCTTCAAATACCCAGGAACCTTTCCCTACCATTGTGCCCTACATACCGCCAGCATGGTCGGAACCATCATCGTCAAACCATGATGGAAAATAAAAAAATGCTTCTACGGTTGACTCCGGTTAGCCAGATTCCACAGTGCTTTGTATTGAGATTCTGAGGAGGCTGCAATGCAGCCATGGGCGCATTGGAGTCAACCGGAGAACCATCAATAACTAATTGGGGTCAGACTCGATTACACAAAAAAGTGACAACTACCGTTCACCAAAACTGCATTACCAATCGAATCGGCTCCCTTTAAACCTCAATAGCCTGCTATGAAAGCAGGGACCAGGCGAGGGTGCTACCAAAGCCTATGGCAAATACGCCGGCACAGGCTTTGATTCGGGTTTGCCAGTGGGTGGCCCGTTGAGCCATGACGATAAACGGCACACTGACAACAGTGCTCATCACGAACATGCCTGCAATCGTGCCTGCTCCAAAGAAAACAATATAGAGCAGTCCAAGGAGGGTGGAGGGCATGATCGTCATCACAGCCAAGGTTAAAGCTGCGCTTCCTGCGATTCCATGAACCACTCCTACGCCAAAAGCCTTTCGCAAGGAATTCCTGAAGTGATTGTGGTCATGGTTTTTTTGACCCGGCACGTGAACATGCACATGGGTGTGGGTACTGTCATCATGCGAGTGGGTATGGGCGTGAAGAGTCAGCGGCCTTCTGGCCCGCCACAGCAAGAGCCCACCCAACCCCATGATCATCCCGGCTACCAGGACTTCCATGCTGGTGGCAAGTG
>CAYMQW010000288.1:0-3648 GCA_964392595.1 uncultured Nitrospiraceae bacterium | reverse complement strand
GGACAAAGGGGTTCAGCCTCGGTATGAAGATCTCGTGCCGGTTGAATCAGAATCCGTACCCTCCCAGGATGAAGGTGTGCAAGTCCGACTCGTGCGATCTCTCGAAGATGCCGTGGATGCCGAGGCCGCCACCCGCGCCGAGGCGCAGGAGCTCGCTCGCTGGCTTGCCGAAGATGTGTTCGATCAACAGGAAATTCTTATCAAGGATACTGCGGTTCCAATTCAACCAAGACATGTCGCGATTTTGTTTCGCACGCTCACGCATTTGCACGTGTATGTCGAGGCGCTTCGACAATATGGCATTCCCTATGTGACCGAAGGTGAAAAACATTTTTTTGAGCGTCAAGAAATTATCGATTGCGTGAATTTGTTACGGGTGTTGGCCGATCCGTATGATCGTGTGGCTCTTGCCGGAGTACTTCGTTCGCCGCTAGGAGGGTGTTCCGATGACGTGGTGGCCATTCTTCTTCGCGCAGGGCATGTGGATGATTGGCATCGGAAAACCTTGTCATCTGATACGCCGGCGATTTTTCGTGTTTTGCAAAACCTGTGTGGAGAGGTGTTGACGCAGCCAGTGGCCGACGCCTTGGACCGTATTTTTCGAACCACGCCCTTCATCGAATTAACGGCCGCCTCGATGGATGGAGAACAAGCTGTGGCGAATGTGCGCAAGCTTCAAGACATTACGGAAGCCTTTGCGCAACAATCTGGTGCAGGGTTTCGGGGCGTGGTCAACGCGCTCACTCAATGGATTCATGATCCGCCGCCGGAAGCGGAAAGTTCGTTGGTGGATGATGAGCCTGATGCGCTGCTATCACCTGGCGCTGTGCGGCTTATGAGCATTCATAAAGCTAAGGGCTTGGAATTCCCTATGGTCGTTTTGGCGGGTTTGCACCGAGGGGCCGACCCCAAGGGAAAACCGATTTGGGTCGATCATGATTGGCTGACTGATTGCTTGGGCATCCGGCTAGGCTCGTATTATTCGCTAGGGGGGGTGTATCTTGAAAGTAAGATGGATGCGCGGCAGCGTGCCGAGCAGATTCGTTTACTGTATGTGGCCATGACGCGTGCGCAACGCCGCCTAGTGTTGTTTGCAGGATTGCCCACGACGGCAGGGGCCACCTCCCGAGGGTTACTTGGCATGATAGTGAAAGGTCTGGGAATAGATCCTGAAGTATTCAACACGTCAGCACGGCATTCCGTTCATCATGCACTGGATGTTGGCGGGGCCGCGGTTTCGCTCGATGTGGTGACGGTCTCTAAGGGAGCAAAGTATGGTCCTCAACAGAAGCCTCAGGCATGGCAGACTCTTGAGGCCGATGCCGTCGAGCAGCCATCTCTGTGGATTCAACGATACGAGAGAATGGTTGCTGGACAGGCGCGGTGGCTTTTTGTGACGCCAACGAGTCTGGGAAAGATTGACTCCAAGATGAACGCTGAAAGTGAACAGGAAGGGTTTGTCCCACTCCAACCATTTGCGCCACAGTCTATCCGACATCGGCCTCGGGATCGTCAGGCTCTGGTAGGCACTCTGGCACATCAGGTGTTGCAAAGCTGGAATTTCCAGGATGATCCTGAGAAACTTCCTGCTTGGATTGAAGACCTCTGTCGCCGAGGCATCCCTGAGGATTGGCAAGACGAGGCCCAGGATCTTACGAACGAATTGAGGGACGTGTTTAAAGGCTTTGTTCGCACCGCCCCCTATGCCATTCTTCGTCAGGCCAAAATCCTTGGGCGAGAAGTACCTATTTCTGTTCCCTGGCGTGAAAGGGGTTCTTTTGGTGCTACTGAGGAACACAGTTCACGCGCTGTCTTGCATGGCATCATTGATGTCGTGTATTGCTGGAAAGACCACATTTGGGTGGCCGATTATAAAACGAATGTGGTTAGTTCGGACTCGCCGGACTCGGTCAACCGGCTAGTTGCCAACTACCGTGGTCAAGCGATAGCCTATCGGGAGGCCCTAAGGGGGATCTTCGCGGATACGCCAGTCAGAGCCCACGTCATATTTTTGCGCAATGGGGTTTCAGTGGAAGTGTGAGGAGTGAGAGGGGAAAGAGTGAGGAGAGGGAAAGGATTCTTTGGACTTGCACGTCTGACTCCTTACCATTTTCCAAACAGAGAAAGGAGAACGAAACGATGATGAGTTACCGGGGAGGGACATTGGGCTGTGTGTTGATCGGAGTGGTGCTGCTGGGCGCATGCACCAGCACACCGAAAACGGTGAAACAGCCCACACTCAACGCGCCGTTAAACGCGAACCCAACGGCGAGATCCGCCGTTACGGAAGGCAATCTACTTTTTGCCTCGGGTCGATGGCAACCCGCCAGGGTGCAATATGAAAGAGCCCTACAAGCTCAGGCCACGGTTGCCGAAGCGCACTATAATTTAGCCTTGACACTCGACCGCATGGGCAAGCGAGAAGAGGCCAGAAGACATTACATGGAAGCCGCGAATTTGGCACCGGGGCATCAAGTGATTTGGAATTCCCCGGTCCTACGACGTTATGGTGATGTGTCCGTGGAGAAGAGCCATGCCGCTGCGCCAGTACTTCCGTCGTTGGGCGGAGCCGGAATTGGTGGGTTAGGCGGTGGGGGAGGTGGTAGGGCAGGCGGCTATTGACTTTGGTCACCTAGCCCTGGCAGGACGCCTCCGATATCCCTTGAGGATCATCAATATGCTCAGGAGTACCATGGGGATGCTCAAGAGCTGCCCCATGGTTAATGGTCCGAGTAAAAATCCTAAGTGGGCATCCGGCTCACGAAACAGTTCCACGACACTTCGGAATAACCCATAGCCTCCGATGAAGCTCCAAAACACGGTGCCTGGGGGGGTGTCGCGTCGTCCGACCATCCACAGTAGAAGAAACAAGGCCACTCCTTCGAGTCCAGCTTCGTACAGTTGCGATGGGTGCCTGCAAGCATCCCCGCCTCGTGGGAAGACCATGCACCAGTCGACATCCGTCGATCGGCCATAGAGCTCTCCATTAATAAAATTGCCCATCCGGCCAAATCCTAATCCAATTGGGACAGCTTGGACGGCCAGGTCCGCGATGGTGTAGACCGCAAAGCCCTTGCGGCGACAGAAAATCAAAATGGCGACACAGGTTCCTAGCAACCCGCCGTGAAAAGACATTCCACCTTCCCAAACCGCCAAAATGCTTAAAGGATGTTCTATGTAGTACCCCGCATTGTAAAACAGGGTATAGCCAATCCGTCCGCCCAGAAAGACACCTAAGGCGGCGTAGACAATCAAGTCATACAATTGTTCCTGGTTGAGAGAAATATTTTTGGCCCGTGCCCGTGCTGGAATTAAAAAATAGGCCCCAGTGAGTCCCAACAGGTACATGAGCCCATACCAGCGAAATTTCAACGGCCCAAGACTAAAAAAGACTGGATCGATCTCTGGGAAAGGAATGGCGGCGAGTAGGGGGAAATCGAAAGCAAATGGCATCAATACAATATCCTAACTGAGAGTTGCGGAATGAGCGAAAAAAATGTGGGTCCCGATTTTCGGGAAGCTAGTGCATCCTAGGGGGGAACCAGTAGTTTTTCAAGGGAGGAGGGGATGGTGGCGTTGTCTTGAGAAATAAATCGGTCATTCCCGACCTTAGGACCCGCGAGAAAATAACTTGACCAATCTCGCATC
>CAYMQW010000287.1:3335-3666 GCA_964392595.1 uncultured Nitrospiraceae bacterium | reverse complement strand
CAATCTGCTTATGACAATGCGGGCATTCCAGACCACTCATGTTTTCAACAATGCCAATAATGGGCAGATCGCTATCCCTTGCAAACGTCACCGATTTTCTGGCATCCAGGAGCGCGACTTCCTGGGGGGTCGTCACGATCACACAACCCGTCACTTCCCCAATTAAATCAATCGTCGTCACCGATTCATTGCCTGTGCCAGGCGGCAAGTCCACTATCAGAAAATTCAAATCTTGCCATTCAACGCCACCAAGCAATTGATTGATAAACTCAAACTTATAGGCGTCACGCCAAATGATGGGATCATCAGAGTTTTGGAGTAAAAACGACAT
>CAYMQW010000287.1:0-3325 GCA_964392595.1 uncultured Nitrospiraceae bacterium | reverse complement strand
GCAATGGAATGATTCCACCACCCGTACTAATTTTGAGGCGTTCACCTTCAGCGCCCACCATCTTCGGAATGTTCAAACCGTGAATATCCATGTCGCAAATGCCGACTTCATAACCCTTTAACGCTAAACTTACGGCCAGGTTCGTGGAGACCGTGCTCTTGCCCACTCCACCTTTATTACTTATCACCAGGATCTTGTAATCGATCCGTTCCATCCGCTTGGCCACCAACCATCGGCTATGACCTTCTTTATCATTTTGACAGGTCTCATTTTCATCGCATATGGCGCATGCCCACATGTATGTACACGAGTCCTCCCCGCCACCAGGGGCAGACTGAAACATTTTTAAATCACCAGGCATGCTCCTGCGACATCCAAGACCGATAGGCGAATAAGGGGTCATTCTGAATACGTTCCAAATACCTGAACCTCAGCTATGAAATAGGCTGTGTCACCTTCGACGCTTTTTCAACTGTATGATCGAGAATGGGTAAAAACGTCGCAAGATTTTCTTTTGCCCCTTTTGGGCTTCCGGGAAGATTGACAATGATCGTCGATCCTAGAATGCCAGCCGTTCCTCGCGAGAACATCGCGGTTTTAACTTTCTTCAAACTTTCGGCGCGCATTACTTCAGCAATCCCCGGAATCTCTTTTTCAATGACAGCACGCGTGGCTTCCGGTGCCCAATCAGTTGGACGAACGCCGGTTCCCCCTAAAGTTAAAATCACCTGAGGAGCAATTGTCGAACAGATCGACAATAAACACTCCCGGATTTCCTTCCGATCATCAGCGACGATCTGGATCTCATTGTCACCCAAGTACTGTTCAAGGTCAGCACGGCCCTTATCTGAAGATTCCCCACTGAGAATCTTACTGCTCACGACGATGATGGCCGATTGAATCATGGTGTTGCGCCTTGCACCTATTACGGCACGCCTACGTAGTCGTCGTCTCCACCTGCGGAACTAGCGGGAGTTGATTGGGGACGCAATGCACCCGATCCACTTTTTGGAGTATCAGCCGATTCTTCAGTGTCAGACTCATCTCCTTTTGGTTTTCGTTTCTTAAAGAACCCGGCACTGATGATCCCGACTTCATAGAATAAATACATGGGTAAAGCCATGAGGCATTGGTTAAACGGATCAGGAGTGGGAGTCAAAATAGCCGCAAACAAGAATGAGCCAAGGAACGCCCACTTTCGATATTTCTTGAGAAATGGGGCATCAACCCACCCTAATTTGGCCATCAGTGTCATGGCGAGTGGAACCTCAAAAATCAGGCCAAACACTAATAAGAACCACAGGGAAAAACCCACATAACTCGCAATGGAAATTTGAGGAATGAAGCCGGCTGCCACACCGTAGGAAATCAAAAAGTTCAAGGCAAAGGGCAGGACAAAATAGAAACAAAACGCCAATCCCGCATAGAATGCCAAAGCGCTAATAACCACAAACGGCGCCACAAAGCGTCGCTCTTGCGTATGGAGTCCTGGCACAATGAAGGACCATGTTTCCCACAACAGGTACGGGGTACACAATACCAGCGCGAATAACGCCGCGACTTTCAGGTTTTGCCACAGGGCTTCGGCTGGAGATAAGAACACGAACGGAATCTTCGGTAAGTCCGTGGGAACCCATTCAAGAGTTCCGGGAACAAACATGTTCTGCAAAGGAACGCGCAGCCATTGCACGAGAACGTCGGCATAAAAAAACGTTCCGACAAAAAACAGCGCAACCACAATAACAACTTTGGTCAGACGAGCTTGGAACTCGAACAAATGCTCCATGATCGGCATTTTTTTATCCTCAAGAGGATTAAATACCTTATCCTGAAGCCACTTCGTTATTCTGGACGGGTCAGCCATACCTCAACAACCCTTGAGCCCATGCCACAACGCGCTGGCCATGATCTCTTATAAAACCCAACTTTGCTTACTTAGGTTTCACCGCCACGAATAAATTATTTCCTCGCCGGCTCAACAACAGTACGACCAGCGATTCCTTCTCAATTTTGGACGCGATGTTTTGATAATCCGCGAGACTCGCAATCACGTCACGATTAATTTCCTGAATCACATCGCCTTGCTGTAATCCCGCATCAGCCGCAGCACTACCAGACTGGACGTCCTTGACCACCACTCCCGCCGTCTCCTCCGGGAGTTTAAGCTGCATTTTCAATTCAGCGGTAAACGCTTCCACCGTTAATCCCGCAAGCACATTATCCAATTTGTCAACTTTGGGTGGAGGTGTGGATCCCCCATTTCTGGCCAAGAGTTCATCGGAAGGCCGTTCCCCCACATGAACCGTCAAGGTTTTCTCTATCCCATCTCTCAGTACTTTGACTTCGACACCATCACCGACTCGCGTTCGGGCCACAATGTGGCGCAGGTGATTGACGTCTTTAAGTTTCTCCCCACGATATTCGAGAATCACGTCACCACGCTTCAGGCCACTTTTCGCCGAAGGACCGTTCTCATGCACTTCGCTAATCAGCACACCACCTTGATAAACATCCGGAAGTTGAAACGATTGGGCTAACGCCGGAGTCATTTCCTGAATGGCAATTCCCATCCAACCCCGCACGACACGCCCGCTTTGAATCAGGCTGTTGGCAATGTCTTTGACAATCCCTACGGGAATCGCGAATCCAATGCCTTCTGACCCACCCGTTCTTGAGAAAATCGCCGTATTGATCCCAACAATTTCCCCATTCATATTGATCAGTGGACCACCCGAGTTTCCTGGGTTAATCGGGGCATCGGTTTGGATAAAATCTTCATATTCGGTGATACCGACGTTTCCACGTCCTAAGGCACTGATGATTCCCATCGTGACCGAGGACTTCAACCCAAATGGGCTTCCCACGGCCAAGACCAAATTACCCACCTTGAGGGTTTCACTAGAACCCCATGATACGAAGGGCAAATCATCACCTTCAATTTTTATAACGGCTAAATCGGTTTTTGGATCAGTCCCAATGATTTTTCCGGAATATTCCTTTCCAGAATATAACGTGACTGTGATTTTGCTCGCATCCTCCACCACGTGATTATTGGTCACAATATAGCCTTCAGGGCTGATCATCACACCAGAACCTGCACTCTGTCCTGAAGGTCCAGGGGGTCGGCCTGGAGGACCAGGCATCGGGGGACCACCACCAGGAGGGCCACCAAATGGGCCAGGTGGTAACCGTCGAAGCCCCGGGGCTTCTCGGCCACTCACCGCCACATTCACCACAGCAGGCTGAACCCTTTCGACAATTTCCGAAAAGCCGCGAGTAAATGCGTCAGGCACCGTTCCACTAGCCTGGGAAGGAGAGATGAAAT
>CAYMQW010000286.1:0-3687 GCA_964392595.1 uncultured Nitrospiraceae bacterium | reverse complement strand
CCGTCTGGCGGCGTTGCTCGTCCTTTCCATACGAGGAGTATGCGCAGTCCTCGCGCCTTGCCAGACAGGCGCCTCAACACCCAAACATGGGAAGTTATTCTTTCGCGAACCCTTGCATGAGATCATACTGATGATATCACGCGTTCTCATTGTTCATCGTGATGCCGTTCAACGGCATTTTCTGGCTACCTTCCTGGAGCATGAAGGGGTTGAGGTCGCTCAGAGTGCTACGGCTGAAGATGCTTGCCGCCTTCTTAGCGGACAGGTTTCTATCCACGCCATGTTGGTTGACCTTGATGTGTCAAGCGTGAGTGGCGGTGAGTATGACCAATTGTTCCGTCATGCCCATGATGCTCGGTTTGCCAGCATTCCGTTTCTGTGTGTGTCCTCGCGCCTGACAAAGATTGAGGGGGAGCGCATCACCGCCTTTCTGGGTGGCCATGCCTTTGTTCCCTTGCCGGTTGATCCTGCCAGGTTGCGACAGTGGTTGGCTCAGGTTCTTGAGGGGAAGACGTTGCTTGATTCTCCTCAGGTACTGCTAGTGGGAAACGCTGCTGAGTGGTCTGCCGTCCAGGCTCACATCTTTCGACAACATGGCTGGTCGGTGGGGGAATGCCAAGGGGCGAGTGATGTTGGGTCGCACATGGCGGTTTATCCCCCCGATCTTATCATCATCCATCACCCCGTCCTGGAATACACAAATCTGCAGTGGATGTCTGAGTTAAAAAGACAGGCATCGTCCGCCAGAATATTCGTGGCCACAGCCGATTCAGAATCTCAGCTAGCCTTGGAGGCTCTCCAGTACGGTGCTCACGAATTCCTGCGCGAATCTCGTGATCACGCCCACCTTGATGTGGTGTTCACCAAGGTAGAACAGGAACGAGTCGGTCACCGTATGTCATGGGAAGGTAGAGACGTTTCATCACTCCCCAGTCGATCTATCGAGGACATCAAAAAAATGCTTCGTGATTTCGACGAGATCGTGATCCTGACCGACGAAGAGGGAGTGATCGTTGATATCAATGCCTATGGGAGTCAAGTCCTCGATTGGCCGGTTCAAGCACTCCGCGGGCATACGTTGAGGATGCTTGAACCATCCGGACCGCAGAATTGGTTTTCTTCGGTGGAGGGTTTTTCACCAACTCGAAAAGCTCTGTTTCGGACTCGAGATGGTTCATCATTGGAGGTGCTGGTCTCTGGTTATCCGGTGTGTTGGAGCGAAGGAGTCAGGTGTATTCTTGTGGCGAAAAACGTACAAGAATTGGCTTCTCTCCGCACTGAAGTGCAGAAATTACAGGAGCAGGTGCAACGATTACAAGAACTGGAGTCAATCGGAAGGCTGGCGGGAGACATTGCCCATGATGTCAATAATATTCTGACGGCGATTCAGGGGCATGCCAGTCTCCTCACGTGTAAAGGGGCCACGGAGGCTTCAATCGATCGACCTGTGGAAGTCATTCGTCAAGCGGTTCATCG
The DNA here is from genome assembly GCA_964392595.1 of uncultured Nitrospiraceae bacterium. Lineage (GTDB taxonomy): Bacteria > Nitrospirota > Nitrospiria > Nitrospirales > UBA8639 > Nitronereus. The sequence continues at coordinate 2,211 of CAYMQW010000286.1, read as the reverse complement.
GGGGCAGGAGTTGACGGCACAACTTCTTGGTGCGGCTCGGCAAGGGAAAGAACGTCGAACTTCGATCAATGTTCATGACACGATTGAAGAAGTTCTTACCCTACTCTCTGGCGATCGGTCCAATGGAATCCAGATTGTCAGAGAATGTGAGGCTCGAGATTCCTGGATCAAGGGGAACGCCCGGCAAATGCATCAGGTATTGTTAAACCTGATTGTGAACGCCTGTGATGCCATGCCGCAGGGTGGGACTGTCACGATTTCCACGGTTTCCTATTTACAAGGAGACCTCAGCGGTCACCAGGCTTTCCCCCTTCAAGGACATCCCTTTTTAGAAATCATTGTGACGGATTCAGGATGTGGCATTCCGGAGGAGCTTCGGCATGTCGTATTTGAGCCATTTTTTTCGACCAAACCTCCTACTAAAGGATCGGGATTGGGGTTAGCCATCGTGAAAGAGATTGTGGAGGCGCATGGTGGTCGAATTACCATGTTCAGTGAGGTCAACCAAGGCACGTCCTTTCACCTCTATTTTCCACAAGTCCAACAGACTCAATCTGACCTGATCCACTTGCCCACTGTGTTGGGAAGGCCCAATCCAAAAATTGTTGTCGTGGATGATGAGCCTCTGGTCGCGGAAACTACAGTGGAAATGTTGCGACTCTTTGAATGCGAACCGTGGTTGGCTTCCAGTGGTGAAGAGGCAATTCAACGGTATAGGGAAAATCCCGATGAGATTGACTTGATTCTGTTGGATCTGTCCATGCCATCGATGAGTGGGGAAGTCTGTTTTCGAACCCTCCAGGCGATCAATCCTTCCGTGAAGGTCGTGTTTGTCAGTGGGGCTGAGAAAAATTTTTCCGTTCAACAACTCATCAACGATGGTGTGGCAGGGTTTGTACAGAAGCCTTTTGATGTTGCGGACTTGTCTCAGGCTCTGAAGGCGGTCTGCGCGGACGAGCGGGAGAATGCTCCGGTCCTGTCCGGTCTTTCGGCAACAATGAGGGAAGGAATCTAACTTCTTGAAAAGTGAGTGACGCTATGGAAATTGTGACGAGTCGATTTGGCCCGTTGGAGATCCCAGAGGAACATGTCCTGACGTTCCAAACCGGATTGATCGGGTTTAACCAACATACTCGGTATTCCTTGCTTGGGGGGGGGGAAGGGCAAGGTTATGAGTGGCTGCAATCACTCGATGACGGGAACATCGCCTTTGTGGTGGTACAGCCTGGATTAATCAAGCCGGATTATCATATCGAGATTCAGGATGATGCCCTGCATGAAATTGATTTTCAAGAGGGGGATGATGTTGTGGTGTTATCGATCGTGACCATTCCGCCGAACGAACCAGAAAAGGCTACCGTGAATTTGCAAGGACCTCTGGTGATCAATGCCACGCGGAATCGGGGAAAACAAATCATTCTCAACGAGTCATTTCCCATTCGGTATCCCTTAATCCCCGAAAAACCCGGGGTTGAGCAAGAGACGGAAAAGTCAGCGAAAACCGCAGTGAATACCTAGGCAGTTGAAGACTATTTTTTCATTTTGACGTTAGTCTGCCAAGGAGGGCAGCATGTTAATTTTGACTCGCAAGGAAGGCGAAGGAATCCGCCTGGGGGACAATATTCGAATTGTGCTCGTCCAGCTCAAAGGCAATCAGGTGAGACTCGGAATCGAATGCCCGAGCACGATACGTGTGCTACGGGAAGAATTGTATCAAGCGGTTCGCCAAGAAAACCTCGCGGCGATGGCGGCTGATCCGACGCATGTGCCAGATATGACCAAACATATTCTTTCTCAACCCTCCAGTGACTCTCAGGAAATTTAACCCATCGTTCGTTGCTGGTTGCTCGCCGCTAGTAAAAAAGAGGTCAAGTAACCTCCCCGGTACTAGCGACGAGCAACCAGCAACGAACGACTAATTTGCCCACCCGGTCAATTTTTCCTATCCCGTTTGAGTGCGGTTCTCCCGCTTTTCTCCCGTCAATATGTTTACGGTTTGATGCTCTTATGGCGTCAAGTCTGACAACGAACCTCCCCAAAACAACAGGAAAAACATGGCACGGATATTGATGGAGTAGTTCTGAGGTCTTATTCCCTCAGGAAGGAGTCAATCTTTCATGGCCAAAAATTTGTCGAGTCTCATCCAGCGCAATCTGCTGGGAAAGACGATTTTGTTAACGGGTGGAACAGGGTCGTTTGGTCAACGGTTGA
>CAYMQW010000285.1:0-3689 GCA_964392595.1 uncultured Nitrospiraceae bacterium | reverse complement strand
CGATCACGCCGAGCCAGAACTGAAAACATGAAGTTATTTTTGCGCAGATCCTTACACACGTCTTTTTTCGTGCTCCCTTCGTGCCAGGTCCTGGGTGAGAGCCCTTCCCTGAACGTTGCCGTCGATTTGTGCGAGAGGTCTCCCCCGGTGGGAAGATTCTTTCCGGCAACTGGCGGCGCTAAGCGGCTTACTGGAATCGTGGCTGGCGGCGGCGGTCGTGTGTCAACAGCCGGTGACCGATCTTGTGGAGATTGTACGCCAAGATCCCAAACCCGACGTAGCGCTAAACCCCCATCTACCCTTTGTCGGGACAGCGATTCAACCCATGGTGTTCCAAGGCATTGAGGTCCGATTCGATCCCACTGTAAACGGCGAAAGGTCTTCTGCGTTTCCCGGGCCTGATCGGCTTGGGAGTGCCGTCCATTTTTCGGCATGATGACCTCGAGGAGAAACAGCTCTAAGAGTTCCCGATCCGCTTGGGCGCTGAACCCCTTATCCACACTCCAACTCTGGAGGCCCCCTTCGCCAAACCGAGCCAGCAGCCGATTGGCTAAGGGCAGAGTTTCCTTGACGTCATGGCTTTGGTCCATGACTTAGAATCCAGAACCAAGCTATATTGATCCGTAGTGATGAGCAATGTATGGCCAAGTTCTACCACTGGGGAGACGTACCCCTTGTTGATCCATTCGGTATGCGGGTCAAACAGGGAAAAGAGTTTGTCAGCATAGGGAATCATTTCCCCCTGCCGCACCCGCCGGTCGATGAGATCAAGGTGCTTGATGAGCATCTCGTGATAATACTCCCCCTCGGCCAGGATCCCTTGCTCCAGCAGGGAGAAGGCCTGGGGCCGAAGAGCCAGCAGCCTGGCAAAAAATTTCTGCTCCAGCGCGTAGGCTTTCTGCAGATAGGCCGTGACCGCTGCGTTGAGCCGCTCGCGCTTCTTGGTGCCCCCACTATGGGAGATTGCCTCACAGGTTCCAAAGAAGTTCTTCAGTTGCTTCCGCCACAGGGAGGCCTTGCGCCAGCCCGCGTGCTCCACGTGCTGCGCCAGACGCGGGAGCAAGACCAGACATTTCCGACGGGCTATCCCACCGCAGATTCAAATCCGTGGGGAAATGGACGTTGGTTTCCAGCACGTAGGTGTCACTTTTAGCGTGAAGGGGCTCGTCGTTTTTTTTTTAAACAACGGCAGCCCGGCCTGTACACAATGTCATTGATTGCCCCTAATAAGGCCTCGTCGACGTGGCAGACATTTTCACTCAACGTCTTTTGATGAAACCCTTTCCCAAACTCTCCACGGAAGTAAGACTCCAAGCCCATGATACGCCGGAGTAAGGTGTCATAGTGAACCAGGTATTCCAACCGGTCATAGTCACAATCCAAGGCGAGTCGGACGACCCCCAGGACCAGGACATGCCAGAGACGACAGATAAAAGGGCCATGGGCGGATCACGATCCGCAGGATCTGGTGCAACGACTCCCTGAATGCCTCTGTCACCTTTCCTCATGTGCAGCAAGTCTTCTGCATTGAGAGGGAAGTCGCGCATCTCAAGAAGGGCATCACGACACTAGATATAGTATGCGGAGTCACAAGTCAGTCACCAGCGAAGGCCTCGCCGCAGGCAATCCTCTCGCAAAACCGGAAGCATTGGAGTGTGGAGAATAAGCAGCATTATGTATTGGACGTCACTTGTGATGAAGACAGGAGTCAGATCCGACGGCTCAATGGGCCGATGGTCATGACCTATCTGAGACGCTATACTATCAGTCTCTTACGAGTGAAAGGCCACACAAATATCGCGCAGGCGTTGAGATGGCTCTGGGCCAAGCCGCATGTAGCCATCCGCATGGCGCTACCCTAAAAAAGAGAGCAAGAAAAACCTCATGGAACCACTTGCTTATAAAAAAAATGAAATGGTCCTGTCGCCGCTTCCTTGACAGTGGAAAAAATGGTCTCGTACGATGCGAGGGTGTCACGTTACCACTTTTCCTCATCAATTTCTCCCCTTCTTTCTTTTCTTGTTCTCCTCATATGCCTGTCTGGTTGGCCGGCAATCATCTATGGGCAACCGATTGGTGACTTGAAGACGCCCCAATGCTTTATTGTTTCTCCCTCAGGGCAGTACTACTTCATTTCCAATGCCAATGGAGATCCAGGAAAGCGGGATAACAATGGGTTTATCTCGAAACTAAACTCCGACGGAGAGCTCATTGACCTTCATTTCATTCATGGAGGCACGAGGGGAACACTTCTCAATTCTCCCAACGGGATGGCTATTGTCGGGAAGACCCTTTACGTCGCCGACCTCGATTCCGTGCGCGGGTTCGATATCAACACCGGTCAGTCGACCATCACGTTGTCTTTCAGCCAATTCCACGTCACGGAACTCACCGACCTAATCGCGGACGGCAACGGGCAACTGTTTGTCTTGGACACGGACGGCAATGCCATTTACCGGATCGATACCACTCAGGACCATATCGTTTCGCTCTATCTGCACAATGACGACTTGGCTTCGCCTCGCGGATTGGCCGTTCATCCAAAGTCTGGTCGACTTATCGTGGTCAGCCTGGATAAAGGAACCGTGCTTGAGATTGATCAGGACCTCGTCATCAAGGAAATCATTTCTAATTCATATTTTTCGGGGAGATTTCGGAATTTGAGTGGGGTGGACTTCGACCAATACGGCAACATGTACCTCTCGGACTTAACTGCGGGGAAAATTTGGCGGGTTCAGCCGGATCAAAAAATGCGGGTGATTGCCGAGTTTCTCATTACTCCATCCACTGTAAAGATCGATCGAGCCAAGCATATGATTCTCATTCCCTATCTCTACGCCAAAGGGGCAGAGATGAATGGGTTAGAACGGCCATTCAACGCCAAAAACAAGGAGAAAAAGAAACAACGAACGATGTCGGATTATGGGATAGGGATGATGGGAGGAGACACCCGCAAACAATGAGTCAATGCATCTACTGCCATGCACGAAAAGGGAAACGGCCTTGCCCGGCCCTTAGCGGTTTCATTTGCAGCCAATGCTGTGGAACTCATCGAATGGTCAATATTGAGTGCCATACGGATTGTGTGTATCTCGATGCCAATGTCGAGTATCAACAAAAACGTGTTGGGGATCAATTTGATCAGCGTCGTCGTGCGCTCTATCGGGAATTATTGGAGAAATGGGGCGATAAGGCCGCGGAAGTGTTTTATTTCCTAGAGGCGGTCACCTTCAAACATTTTCATTCCCGACGAGAGGGACAAGATGGCGAAGTGATCGCCGCGATTCAGGGCTTGCGGCGTTCGTTTAGCCCGATCCACGTTCCCGAGGGCCTGGCACCAGCATTTACGGAAACCTTAAAAAAAGAATACAACGCCTTTATGGAAGGTGAAAAAATCGACACCGACATGGCCGGAGAGGTATTAGATCGAGGATTGATGTTTATTACCGAGTTTTCCGGCGCCGGCCTCCGTTCCACTCGCTTTTTGGACGGCCTCACCGGATTTCTCAAGAGTCATCATCCGGATGTCGCCGAACAGCTCAAAAAGCTCAGCGAAACAAACGACCGCATCATTATTCCCAGCGGGGCGAAGATGGAAGATTCGCCAATATGGTGAAGCGTAATCCGTAATAACTTTTCGGCATTGTTAATTTATTAGATATTCCAGCTCTCCGTTCCATTTCGCCATT
>CAYMQW010000284.1:904-3696 GCA_964392595.1 uncultured Nitrospiraceae bacterium | reverse complement strand
AAGAACCGGCAATAACCCAACCGCGAGAAAGCACGAAAACTGTCGAATCATGTTCATAGTCAATGACCGTTCCAATACTATTCGATTCACGATAATACCTTACTGAGAAGACGGGCTGACTTGGCGCTTGGCCTCTTCTTGTTCCAATCGATCAAAAATACGTTCCCCGTTTTTCTTGACGAAATTCTTGACCTCTTTATCAAGCTCCTTCGCTTGGGACAACGCCTCCTTCATATCCTTGAAGGACAGCTTGGCCAACACATAGTACATGTTCTTATCTTCATCTTTATACCGCTCAATTTGTCGAACGCCGTTGAGGGTGACCGCCGTGAACGTTTTAATCGCACGCTGCACATCCTGTTCCGCGGATACGCCTGAGGTTTCCGTGGCTGCCGTGGTCGCCACATAGTCCCTCATTAAATACGCGGTATAGGTCTCAAAACTTTTAGCGACTTCGGCACGAGCACGGTTTTCGGCTATTTCCCAAGCAACCGATTCCAACGGCACTTTTTCAACTGTTCCCACACCGTAAATCGCCTTGCTGTCGTCCCGATTCATACCCCCTGAGCCTTCCATCACCCAGTCAGGAGCGCCACCACATCCGGAAAGGACCATGCCCACCAACAGACATCCACCCCCAACAACACCATTCCATTTAGTCAGTGAATTACGTTTCACGGATGCCCTCCTTGATCGTGGAAAGTGGGTGGACAAAATTTGAGGCACCCACCGCTAACCAAACAGACATTAGAGAATACCTATAAAAAATGCTACCATGACCCCCCTACCCTGTCAACAAAATTAAAAATGAAAAGCCTCGTCATTACAGGGAATTACGAGGAATTTAAACAAGAAACGCCAGAGTCGTGGGCTAAGGATAAAGGAAGACGTATCGTGGCTGAAGTGAAAATTGACGATGGAATTATTAAAGTTGTGAGCTTAGAGATTCAAGATCACAAGATCGCAAAAATTTTGGAAGAATATCCTGAAAATCGGTGATGTGATATTACAAGACGTGCGGTCAAAATCGGCTTGGGCTACTTAAAAGGCGACGCCTAAGATTAAACTTGGGTTTCTCATCAGCAGGCCGCTCAATCAAAGGCTACGCAAAGAATAGTCATGCGAAAGCAACTATTTATTTTATGAATCCTCTCTGGCAAAACCCTCTTTTTCTGTCAGCCTTCTTTATTAAAGCCCCCCCTGAAAAGTGACGACATGACTGAAGAAGGAAATCCACTTCATTGACAATGTCCACTGTTTTGGAAAAAAGGAACATATGAATTCGGAATACAGAACCGATGACGTGCTCACACAACACGACAAGGACTCTATAGCGGACAGAGGCATATCTGTTGAAACCGTAAAACACCAACTCGCCATTTTTCAACGCGGCATTCCGTATGCCACCATTTCAAAACCATGCACAGTCCATGACGGGATCGAACAGATTTCCGACACTGACATTGCAACACTCCAACGAACATTTAGCCACGCCATGGCCGCAGGACGGATCACAAAGTTTGTCCCAGCCTCAGGCGCAGCCTCCCGAATGTTTAAATCGCTTTTGGCGTGCTGCGCGGATGAGTCCACAGCATCATCAGACAACGCCAGCTTACAATCCTTTTTAGACCGCCTTTCGGATTTTGCTTTTTTTGAAGACTTATCCAACACACTCACCCAGCAGGGTCAACAGCTAGAGGACCTACAAGCCCGTGGGCAACACCAAACAATCTTAGAAGCATTGCTCCACCCAGCCGGACTCAATTACGCCAAACGACCCAAAGGCCTACTAAAGTTTCACCAATACCCTGATCACATACGAACCCCGATTGAAGAACATTTAATGGAAGCGGCGGTCTACGCCAAAGATGCGACCAATCAAGCCCATGTGCATTTCACCATTTCGCCTGAACATCAAGAGGCTGTTCAAGAACATATTGAATCAGCGCGTCAACGATTCAAGCACAATGGCCTCGATTGGGTTGTCACATGCTCCCTACAAAAAACTTCAAGCGATACGATTGCGGTTGACATGGAGAACCGGCCTTTTCGTGACCACGAGAACAATCTCCTCTTCCGTCCGGCTGGCCATGGCACGCTCCTTTCAAATGTGAATGATCTGCAGGGAGATATTGTCTTCATAAAAAATATCGATAACGTTGTTCCGGACCATCTCAAGGAAGAGACCTACATGTATAAACGCGCCTTGGGTGGTTATCTCATTACAATCCAAGAGACACTCTTTGGGTACATCCGACAGCTCGAAACAGAAACCAACACCGCAACACAACTTGACGACATAGCCCAATGGGCACAATCAGCCTTGCATTGGACAAGCCCTTCACAGTGGAAAAATTTGGACCTCACACAGAGCACCACATGTCTCCGACAATTCTTCAACCGCCCTATTCGAGTCTGTGGCATGGTCAAGAATACGGGCGACCCTGGTGGCGGACCCTTTTGGGTCACACATAAAGACGGCTCGACGTCACTTCAAATCGTTGAATCCTCACAAGTGGACCCGAAGTCCGCTACACAACAACACATCTTTGCAGCTTCAACACATTTCAATCCTGTGGATATGGTTTGCGGAGTGCGCGACTACCAAGGGAACCCGTTTGACCTGAGTCAGTTTGTTAATCCCGATGCCGGGTTTATTTCTCAGAAATCATACGACGGACGTGAGTTGAAAGCGCTCGAACTGCCTGGGCTCTGGAATGGAGCCATGGCCAAGTGGCACACCATTTTCGTAGAAGTCCCACGACCCACCTTTAACCCAGTCAAAACCGTCC
>CAYMQW010000284.1:0-894 GCA_964392595.1 uncultured Nitrospiraceae bacterium | reverse complement strand
TCAGCCACAATAGAGTCGCCTCGAAGAAATTCTCTTGCAGCAAGACAGGAACCGCATCATAATAAAACCGATTCATCAGGGCATCTCTGATATCGATGATATCGACGAATCCCAACGACAAAATATCTTTACCTGCAAAAGGACTCACTCATGGCAGAAAAAATCGAAACACTATTAAAAAGCTCCACGGTCCACCACCCGACAGCCAAAACACTGCAAGAAGCGTACATCAAAGATTACGACACCGCGTATAAAGAATCGATTGCTGATCCGGAGAAATTTTGGGAGGGCGTGGCCAAAGAGCTGGAATGGTTTTCCCCATGGAAGCAAGTCCTGGAGTGGAAATATCCCTGGGCTAAATGGTTTCTCGATGCCAAGTGCAATATTTCGTATAACTGTTTAGACCGTCATGTAAACTCCTGGCGCAAGAACAAAGTCGCAGTCATTTGGGTTGGGGAACAAGGCGAAGAACGCATCTTCACCTACGCTGAACTCTATCGCCAGGTAAATCGCTGTGCCAATGCGTTGAAATCTCTCGGGCTCAAAAAAGGCGATGTCGTCACTATTTATCTACCAAAAATTCCAGAACAAATCGTCGCCATGCTCGCCTGTGCCAGAATTGGGATCATCCATTCAGTCATCTACTCCGGATTTAGCGCACCAGCGCTCGAAGCTCGGATTAAAGATGCCGAAGCAAAACTCATCATCACGGCGGATTACGGATACGATCGAGGCAAAAGTATCGAACTCAAAAAAGTCGTAGACCAAGCCGTGGCGAATTGTCCGGGCATTGAAAAGTCCATCGTCGTGCGGCGAGAGAAACCTGGCATCACCCTGACGGACAACGAACTCGATTGGGAAGAATTGCTGGCAGGTCAATCCCCAAAATGTGAA
>CAYMQW010000283.1:0-3698 GCA_964392595.1 uncultured Nitrospiraceae bacterium | reverse complement strand
AGCAAGGCCGCAGCCCTTTTGACGCGCGGAGCGTACTCTCAGTACGTGAGCACGGAAAAATGGCGAGAACGCCGCTGGCGGCTGTTTTCAACATTCCCCGTATGGAAAGGACGAACAACGCCGCCAGCTGGGATGGATCGACGCCCAAACATGGGAAGTTATTTTTGCGGGAGCCCTAAGCCCACAACTCAGCTAACGAGATATGCAAGTCGGGCCAGTCAGGGTGGATTAACACAGAGGGGCTTTGGGCTTGGACGATCAACTCAAATGTTGTCCCAGTAGAGCGATAGCATTCTAAAACCTGCGCCTCAGGATCAACTATCCAATAATGAACCACACCCAAAGTTGCATATCGATTGGCCTTGGCAGTGCGATCATACTCACGAGTCGAAGGGGATAAGATTTCCACCAATAACAGTGGAGGGCCCTCGATACCACGTGTCGAAATTTGTTCAGGATTGGTCACGAGCACCAAATCGGGTTGAACCACATCCTGGTTGGTCAAAATTACGTCAATAGGAGCATCAAAAACTTCTCCTTGGCCCGGCTCTTCAAAGTAGGCTTCTAATATCCGTTGAAGGCGTTTCGAAACCCGTTGGTGAAGAGGGCTTGGGGCTGGCGTCACGTGTAAGTCTCCTTCCAATAATTCATACCGCTTCCCATCGGATGGAATATGCACGTAATCCGAATACTCCAATTTAGTTTTGAGACCAGGGCTTGTCATCATTCATCATCCTTTCCGCCCATTATACGCTCGTCTCTTGTGTGTTGAAAGGAGAGGTTAAAAATGTTCAACACCAAAATCTTGAATATACTCCACGAAAACCCTCTTCCCCCTGTGCAAATTGATCCATCATTCCGGACAACCTTTCTGGGTGATCAAGATTTTGATTTGTCGATTCGCGAACCCTCCACACCCCAACGCCACCAAAAAACGGCCACGCATGGATTCCCGCCTAAAACCGTGTGGATGACGAGACACACATTGACGAACCGCTCCTATAGAAACATACCTTGCACTTTAGATTGTCATTTCGACCAAGCTTGTCCTGGGCACCGCCGAAGGGCTCGAAATGACAAAACGGTTACATTGGTGGCGAATGAGTCAGGTGCCTATCTGAATTTTTCTCATTAATCCCGACATCCTTTATCGGAAATACAGGTTGGCTTTTGCTTTGACAAAGGTAGGTTTGGTGTAAGGTTATCTGGGGGAATTATTAGATGCAGGGTTTCGCCCCTGCAGACGAGGCACTTTTGTTTCGGCAAAAGTGCCCAAAACCATTTCCGCCCATGCGCGGCCCTCTGGGTCCCTCCGCCTTCGCACCGAATCAAGATGGCGAGGGAAATCGCTCCGCTCAAACAGCCCTCGCCTAGAGGCCGATTCGGTACGGAGGTTCCGCCGCGCATGAAGGCAGGAGAGAAGGGATTTTAGTCATGGGGGGAGGCAAGTTTTGAATTAATATTTTTTCTGAAATTTCATGTATGACATCAAGACTTGCCCCCTATGATTCCCTATCTCCCTATCGCGGAGGGACGACACCTCACACAATAAAAATGGGAACTGTCGGAAAACTTTCCACGATCAACTAGCCCTCGTTCTTTGTTGTTTCCAACATTTTCATTGTCGCAGTTTTCACTTCTTACTGATTCTTTCCACCCCCCTGTCAGGATTTTTTACCTTTTTAAAATCAGAGGAAACCCCTTGATCTGCCTACGAAAATTGCCATTCTACTAGCGTCCTGCTCATAAAAGTGTAAAGACTTTTAACACTTTTTCTATTTCCCCACAGTGAAGATTAGCCTGTAAACCTCACAATCACCCTATAAACAAAAGGGAAACACAATCGTGTCATTCATGGCACACCGATTGCTGAAAACAGTATTAAAAACAGAACCTCTTTTAACCACATGTTTTATTCACAACAAGAAAGGATTTCATTACATGAAACGCTTAACCACCTTTATCGTTGGATTAGGACTCACATTGAGTCTCGCTGGGCAAGCCGGGGCCACGGTCTTGACCTTTACGGACCAAACCGCCTGGCAGACCGCCCTCGCCGGAGCGACCTTTATCACAGAAGACTTTAATGGAAGCGCTAGTTCTTTTTCCGCAAATTCAACGGGAAATTCTATTGGGGCAGTCACCACGCTGGACGTTATTGGACACGTTGGTGACTCAACACGCCAAGGATTGACCGGCACTGGATTTCTTGAGGGCGAGGTTGACTCAGGTGGAGGAGATATCGCCCGTCTCCAATTTAACACCCCATCGATTATTGGATTTGCCATTGTGGGGTTACAAGATAATAATAGCACTCCGGATTTGAACTTAGAGGAAATCGGGATTATTGTGGACGGGGAATTTTTCCTGGCATCAGACGTGACGGGTGACACCGATTCCCAAAATGCCACAAGTTCCATTAGCAGTGTCTTTGGCAACGCCCCGTTTCTGGGATTCATCACAATGAATCCCGTGACAAGTTTTCGATTAGTCCATGGAGATGAAGTGGCCCCGTTTGGTGTAAATGGATCCAATGAGGCCTTCTACATTAATGAGCTGATCCTAGTTCAATCCAGTGGCAATCAACCTGTTCCGGAACCCAGTACAATGATTCTCTTGGGTACCGGGTTGGCAGGCATCATCGCCTGGCGGCGGAAGACAGCAGCGTAAGAGAAAAGCGAACTTTCGAACACCCGTTCATTGACGAGCCTCACACCAACCGGTGTGGGGCTCGTTTTTTAGGGGGAGACCTAAACGGTTAGGGTTTTCTTTGACGAAGGTTGGTTTGCTGAATGGGTCTCTTGGGGAATTATTAGATGCAGGGTTTCGCCCCCGCGTGACGAAGTCCTTTTGCCGAAAAAAAGTGTCTCATCGCGCCAGGCCAAAACCCCACATATAATTCTCCTCACCGGTTGAAAACTAAAAACTAACCTGGATCCCCGATAACCAACGTCGGGAATAATGGTAAGCCTAACAGGCCTCAACCTAACTAACCTTTCTCACACTTTCAACAATTAGAAATTTCTCTTCTCTCTCGCCTTCGTGCGTGGCGGAGCCGGAGTCCCGAATCGACCCCTTCGGCGAGGGCTGTTTGAGCGGAGCGAGTTCCCTCGCCATCTTGATTCGGAACGGAGGCGGAGGCATCCCGGAGAGCCTGCTTCACAGCAGGCTCGGAGGGACCACGCACGGGCGGAAATGGTTTTGGTTCCTTTTGCCGAAACAAAAGGGACTCGTCTCGCGGGCGCGTAAGCCCGCATAGAATAAATAACTATTCCTTCACCTTGACCCTAGCAGGCCCTCTCAGTAAGATCGACTCATGGCACGTTTCCCTTTTGATCCTCGAAACTTTGACTCCATGCCGCCCGGCATGCGTTCTAAACCCAGTCCTTCTCAGGGTAATCCCAATTCGCAGTTTCAGTCGCTGAATGCTTCTCTGCTTTTTTGTCCTACCTGTAAGGAGGCCACTCCTGTCCGCGAACGACTGTTGTTGGTCTTGCCATCCGGTAACAAGTACGACTACACATGTGCGCACTGTGGCACATCCACGGGTGAAAAAACCGACCAAGAGCAGCAAGGCTCACAGTTGATTATTCCCTAATTTTTTCCTTCCTACAGATTCCCGCCGCAATCAGCAGGGTTTTGAAACCTAGAAACGGCAGTTGGGCGCAAAAAAGCCGTGTAAGATATTGGTGTGCATG
>CAYMQW010000282.1:0-3698 GCA_964392595.1 uncultured Nitrospiraceae bacterium | reverse complement strand
TTACCAGAAAAATGCTTCTGTTCGAAATTTTCAAATTTGGCCCTGAACTTCCACAGAATAAATTTTATCGCCCAGGGATGGCTGGCCTTGAAACGTGTCATGAGTAAATCGTAGGCCGGCTTCACGCAGTGTGTGTAGGCATCATTTAGCACGGTAAACGTTGGAGCAATGTTCTTGGTGATATCGTCTTCTTTCAGCAGCGTAAAGGGAGAATGGGAAAAGGTGTCATGGAAAATGTGTAAATGATGTCCACCCCCAATAGGGCTTTGTCCATCGGGAGTCATTTTAAAGACATCTGTAATTAAAATGTGGCCATCTTTATTGAGAATGCGCTCGGACATTTTCATCCCGGCTTCGGCTGGATGAATGAACAGAAAGCTTTCACTAAAGAGGACTAAGTCGTATGTTCGATCCGTGTCCAACTCTTGGTACCGGCACTCAAAAATTGTAGACTGGTCACCAAGTTTTTCTTTCGCGAGTTTAGTCAGGTGCGGGTTGGGAGACACGCAATCAACTTGGTAGCCTCTGTCAAGTAGTTTTCGTGCCGTGTGGCCTGTGCCACATCCCACATCCAGAATCGTTCGAACTCCTTCCGGAATATTCCCTATCAGAACCTCTGTGTACTGGGCCTGAGCCTTCGGGAGATTTTGAACTTCTACCGGCAGATCATCAGTCCAATATCCATAATGAAGGTCCTCCATTTTCAGACAAAACTTTCCAATTATGAGGCCCATGATTAGCCCGAATTCTCGAGAAGGCAGTATATCCTTGTTTCCCATTTTCTTCCTTTTCAAAATCAGGGGTAAATGAATAGGGTAGGAACCGGGGAGGGTCGCACACCAATTGGTCTATGTGACCTGAACACCAGGAGCTTGCGAGGTCTTTTGTGATCCAACCGCGACTTCTAAGTTTAGTAACACATATCCATGCAGTGCTTCAAATTCCTTTATGCTGCTGGGATGTTTTACCTCTGGCCAGAATGATGTCGCCAATGGTTTGGCTGTCTTCGGGCTTTTGGTCGATAAAGAAAAGACCCACTGTACTGTTTTCTTTCCACATCACTTTTCCCTGGACTTGGAGTGGGCGAATGAGAGTGGGTAGTTGAATGTTGAGCTGGATCGTGTCCCCTGGGCTGAATTTTCCTTGTACATGTTTCAAAGCGATGCCTTTGGTACTGATATCTTGAATGGTGCCCTTCTCTGTCGCGCCAAGTAATCCTGCCGTGACTTCTCCCTTGATGACTTCTCTCTTCTCTTCACGGGTATTCCCTTCCATCGCCGCGTAAATCTTTACTGGATATTCTTTGCCTTTGATTTGTACTTCATCAAGATACCGTGTGAGGCAATAGTTTTTCACCTGCTGGTATGTGGATTCGCTGATCACAATGGGAGTCTCATATTCCTTCGTGATGTGTTCGAGCCGTGCGGCGAGGTTAACCGTGTCTCCTATTGCCGTGTATTCAAAACGTTGGGCCGACCCCATGGTTCCCACGACGGCTTCCCCCGTGTGCACGCCAACGCCACAGGTGAGTTCGTGTCCGTATTGTGCACGAAATATGTTAGACAGAGGGCGAAGTCTCTTTTGAAATTCCAATGCAGTCCGGACGGCTTGTATCGCGTGGTCCGGTTGATCGAGGGGGACGTTGTATAGAGCCATAATGGTATCGCCAATGTACTTGTCCACCGTGCCGCCATGCTGAAAGACAACATCGGTCATTTCAGTGAGATATTCTCGCAAAAAGGCCACGACGTCCTCCGCCTTCAATTTTTCGGATATGGTGGTGAATCCTCGAATATCGGAAAACAAAATCGTCACCACTCGTCGACTTGATCCCAACGTATCCTCCGTCCGATGACCAATAATATCCGCGAGAACCGTTGGGGAAAAATAATGGGAGAGCTGGCGTTTTTCCCGTTGTTCGCGGATAAAGTTTTCAATCACTGTTGTGCCATATCCGATGGCTACCGCAAAGGACAGTGGAAACACATCCACCCACAACCCCATTTGGGTAAAGAATGCAAATCCTATGAGCGAATATCCGACGGCGATCCCTGCTACTATGTTGAGGGCTCGCAAAGGTCGAATAGTATTGGTTACCCAGATGGCCAACATGCCTCCGATCAGTAGGCCAAAAAGTGTAAAACTCAAGGGTATTCGGGAAATAGGGATTCCTTGAATCATCGTTTCCAGGATATTGGCGTGTATCTCTACTCCAGGCATATCGCCCCTGGTTGCAAAAGGGGTGGAATACATATCGTGGAGAAGATGACTGGTCGCACCCACGAGAACAATTTTATTGTGGAAATATTCCGAAGGGATCTCTCCGTTTAGCACGCGATAATAGGGGAGAGTTTCAAATGTATGGGCGCCTCCACGAAAATTAATTAAAAAATTTGGATTGGAAGGTGAACGAGTAGGAAAGCCAAGATGTTGCGCTGTTTGATGCAACAGAAGATCGAATCCAGGGTGAGTAGTCCCTTGATAGTCCAGGGTGAGCTGTGCTCGTTGCACCACGGCATCATTTTCAAAGACCAAGTTCACTGGCCCATAACCAGCGGCCTTGTTCCGAATCGTGGAAATGGGCGGATTCAAATTCTCTTTTCGATAAAACCCTCCATCCACCACACTCCATGCTGCAGCAAGTACAACATTGCCTGCTCGGCCAATGGCGTCGCCTAAGGCCTGGTCATCCTCTGGCCCGAGGGCAGAGGGTTCTGAAAACAGGACATCAAACCCGATGGCGGCTGGCTGTCCTTGACGAATAGTTTCAATGAACTGCGCGTGCAGGGATCGTGGCCACGGCCATTGAAATTCCAGCTCATCGAACGAGTCCTCATCAATAGATACAATGACAATGGGAGATTCTGGTTTGATGGGACCTCTCAATTGAAACTGGGTGTTGAGACTCCAGCGTTCAAGATTTTCAAGGAACCCAAAGAAAAACAGCACGCCAACCACAAAGGCGATACACGCACCCCGAAGAAAGATTCCTGCTTTCCTAGTATTTGTAAAAATGGTCATGGGTCTTATTCAAGAACGACGTTTTTCCTCCACTCAGCCCGGTTTTGTTCTAACTAAGTAGAATAGGTTATTAGTTCCTCGATACTCAATATCCCAAATGACGTAATGCCAGAAATTGCTTATTCATTGGCCTAAAGAAAGGACAAGAGGATTTTTGAAGCCCCTCATTGAAACGCTGCAAACTGTATTCTTTGGGCCACAAGAACAAGGGGAGATCTCCTAACTGACAAGAAATACTACAGTCTTTAGGGAAGAAAATCCTTATCAAAATTTGATGAAAGCATCTTAGGTGATTCCGGTGAACACCCTGTAGTCAGTTCTAAAACGTCATGATTCAATGAGAGTGGACTGGAAGGTTAAGGCTAGGGTCGTACTTCACACTATGACATGGTACACGCAGGGATGAAACGCCACCCTATAATTCGAAGGAGTGCAATGTTGGAGAAATGATTGTGGCGAAAAGGCTGGAGAAAGAAGGATGAGGGATTCAAACCAGAGGTGACTATTTATGAAAGCCGCCCTTGAGCAGATGTCGCGATTCATGTCCGCAGGTCCTCAGGGAATCATCTGTTTCATCGTTTGGGCACCAGATTTCATTCCGCGATGGAACAGTAAAGCCTCAGACTCTGGCTTGTCGAGTGTACCCGCTGGCTCCTGCGGCAAGGTTGATACTATTG
>CAYMQW010000281.1:0-3702 GCA_964392595.1 uncultured Nitrospiraceae bacterium | reverse complement strand
CAAATCTTGGCGCGATATTGGTCAAGTTATTTTCTCGCGGGTCCTTAGTCAATTGGTGTATTTGTATTGGGCTAATACCCTTGACCAACGGCAATTGGTGGTGATGGAGGCAGAGCGAATGGCTATATTGGATGAATGTTTTTCTGAGTCAGGCGGCGATGGCTGATTATTTGTTGCAGAACGCCGTTTGGTATGGGTAGGGAAGGTTAACTCGGCAACATTGTTGCCAAACTTGGAGTTTTCTCTGCTGAATGTACGAAAATGCTCATTCGGCGAGGACTCAAAAATTCCAAAATTTTTGGGGGCACTTCGCTTGGCCTGAGACTTCGGGTAATACTGAGATTTATTTCTTCCGTCAGATCGACCATGATGGCTTCTTGTCGTCTTCCCTCAAAATGGGAAGATAACAATAGCGGTCTGGTCGGATTTTGCAAATTAACGCTAATCACTTGTCCGATAGTCCCATCGGATAATTCTACAAGGGTTCCCGGTGGGAATACCGTCATCGTGTGAATCAGAGTCATGATGACTTCTTTTGAGAATTTTTGTTTCTTGGAGTTAATATGCAGGTACAACTGAGAAAGCGCTTCGTGAGGTGTGAGACTTTTCTCGACCTCGGCTGAGTTGCACAGCTCATCATATTCATCTGCCACCATCACGATTTGGGCAAATAGGGAGATCTGGTCCTTGTGTAACCCCTCGGGGTACCCAGAGCCATCCAGCCGTTCATGATGTTGCATAATGGTCTCGAGGCTTGGGAGCGGAAAGTCTTTAAATTTCGCCATCAAATCTTTCCCTTTTTCGGGGTGCAGTTTGATGGATTCGGGATCAGGCTCCATTGTAATTCCGGTCGCGTGAAATTTGACTTTCATGGGTAGCAGTCGTTTGCCCATATCATGAAAGAGCGCCCCGAGTCCCAAGGTGTGGAGTTCTTCGGAACTCAAGCCCATCTCTCGTCCAATTATCAATGACATAATGCACACATTAAGGGCATGGGAGGAAAGCCCCTCTGCCATCCCGGTTGAACTGACAATATCCATCAGGGTCATGGTGGCTTGTTCATGCTGAAGGACGGCTGCGACGTTCGTGACTAGTTGGGCGGCGCTTTTGACCGCAGCATGATTGCCGGTCCCGATCCGTTTGAAAATATCTTTACTTTTGCCTAAGACCTTCCAGTAGGCATCTTCGACTTTTTTGAGATGCGCCTTTCGGTCCTGATAGAGCCGTTTTCGATTTTTCTTGATTTCGTCAAGGTCAGGGGTTTGGATGAATGGGATTGGCTCTTCTTCAACTTCATTTTCACTGTCATCCTGAAGCGCGAGAAACGTCTCTTCCTCTGAGAATACATCCAGTGAAAGCTCCTGATCGATTTCGGGTAATTCCGTGTCTTCTGCTTCGAGTTTTTCTGATGGGGGAGGATCGGATAACCCAAGGTCATAGTAGAGTTTCAGTTTTCGAATACCCTGAATAATCTCAATATCTTTTTGTGAGACAATTTTAAAACTGCTGGTGGCAAAAGGATGAGCCCACCACGAGCATTCCAATTTGATGTGGAGTCCAATTCGGAGCTCATCCAGGTTTTCAAGACGTTGGTAGGGCACGAGGGTCAGGCTCCGAAGGTGGTAATGAGTGAATGGTATCCTGTCGTATTGAGGGTTCACCAATTCATGATGAAGGCTTTTCCCCCAAAACACATCGTCTGATAATTTTCTTTTTTGCCGGTGCAATCGAAATGGCAGTATCTCAGTGAATTTCAGACTTCCCTTTCTTTCGGTCTTTCCCTAGGGATCTAAACCCTGTTGGGAGAGGCTCTGTCCCTTTCTGAGGTGAGAGTGCGTGCATGGTTTTCCGAAATTGATGGGATGCCTTTTGTATTCGATGATGTTGTTGGACTGAAGAGTGCGAGACGACAGTTTTCTTCATCCCAGGCTTGACACGGGATCTTAGGAATTTGGCCCAGTCCATCGAATGGTCTACTCGGAAAAGATCCCCCCAACCTTCGGATACGGGCCTAGGAAGACGAGAAGAATTACGCTGATCCCTGAAGTTTTGAAAATAATATCCGAAAAAACCCTAAAAGCGTGTCGTCAGCCGTCTAACGGTCTTTAACAAAGAGAAAGACATAGAGAAGAAGCGAAGAA
The DNA here is from genome assembly GCA_964392595.1 of uncultured Nitrospiraceae bacterium. GTDB lineage: Bacteria > Nitrospirota > Nitrospiria > Nitrospirales > UBA8639 > Nitronereus. The sequence continues at coordinate 1,561 of CAYMQW010000281.1, read as the reverse complement.
TAGGAAGATCACTGTTTCAATCCAGGAGAGGTTTTGACAAAATGACCGTTTCGCAAGTGGAAGTGAGATCCTGATACATGCCCTTTATCCCAATAACAGTTGAGGGACTGCGGATTGGTTTGTACATTAGGCTGGAATGTTCATGGTGGAATCATCCCTTTGCCAAAAATAAATTTAAAATCATCTCCCTGAAGGAAATCAAGACTCTCAAGGGTATTCGAAAGGTCAAGCTGTTTTACGATCCTGAGCTGTCAGACCCAGAAGAAGAACCTGAACTTGAAACGGCTCCGGGCGCTTCCGACAAGGCGGTTGCGGCACCAACCCAAGATGATCGTGATCGGAAAGAGGAAGACATTCGAAAGGAACAAGTTCAAGCCTGTGAGGAACATACGGCTGAAATACAAAAAGTCTCCTACCTTTACCAACAGGTGTTAGCCCAAACAAAAATTGCCATGAAGCGAATCAGTGATGGACATGCGGCTGGAATCAAGTCGGGCGATCAAGTGGTAATTAGTCTCCTTCATTCCCTAAATAAACCCGAAACGTCCATGGCCATGATTGATATTTTGGCGTTTTCGCAAGCAGATGATCCCTTTATGGCCCATGCGTTAAATGTGTGCATTGTTTCGATATTGGTCGGCAAGGAATATCATCTCCAAGACGATGAGTTGTATGCTTTGGGATTAGCCGGACTCTTGCACGATTTGGGGAAACAGAATTTTCCCTCAATGCTCCGTATGAAGCGGTCCGGGCTGACGAAAGGGGAACGGCAGGAATGGTTGGGGCATCCTGATTTGGGAAAAGCCGCCGTGGGGCGATTTTCTGCCATCCCAGCGGCGACGGTTCAGGCTGTCTACCAACATCATGAACGTTTGGATGGTTCCGGATTTCCGTTAGGGCTACAGGGTGATGAAATCTCGTTTTTTGCCCAAGTCGTCATGGCCGCCGATGAATACGATCATTTGTGCCATCAGGCTGATCCGTCCAAGAGTCTGACACCTGCTGAAGCTCTTTCGTACTTGTATGATCATTATATTGTGGATAAATTGATGGCTGTGAGTGATATGATTCAACAGAGGATCAATGAAAACGATGATGCATCGAATGCAACGGGGATTCCGGCTGACGGTGATGGGAATGGCCCAGATATCCTGCCAGGCAAGGCGGAGTTATCGGAAGAAGTGATTGTCTCGATGGTTCGGGCTCTTGGTGTCTATCCGCCCGGAAGTTTGGTGGAACTGACCAACGGATCGATGGGGCTTGTGACTGGCGTGAATCCTGAGGAACGAACCAAGCCGTGTGTCATGATCTGTCTTCCGAGTGTGCCTCGAAAAGAAGCCAGAGTGGTAGATTTGACCAATGAGGAAGAGCTCGCCATCGTGCATAGTATTCGCCCTCAACATCTGCCTAGAGACGTGTACGCGTATTTTTTCTCAGGTCGATAGTCTAGGAACCTGTCCAAGATTAGACGGATCTCCTGTGGGGGCACCGGATTTGGCCAGATATTCCGATCCTTTTCGGGAAATGTTGAAAAAGGCCGCCAGCTGCGTTCTCGGGTTTT
>CAYMQW010000280.1:0-3710 GCA_964392595.1 uncultured Nitrospiraceae bacterium | reverse complement strand
GGCTGGTTCATGACCGAACACTTTTCCTAATCGAGGCTTTTTCCCATCCAATTCGCGAACACTCTCCTCGCAGGCCTATCATCACCGCCCATCAGAAATTTGGGATTGACCCTGATGCCCTGTTAAGAGCGGTACGTCAATCCGCGTATCGACGATCAGCGATCAGCAACACTGGTTCATGATAAAGCAGAAAGGAGGGAACGACATGATAAAAAGACTCGTCAGCATTGGAGCTTTCCTGTTCTTGCTGGTACTGCCTGGTTGTGCGACCACTCAGTACGATTTTGGGAAAACGTGCATTTATCATCCAGCCGCACAACCCTCATTTTCCTGCCAAGCCAATGAACCCGGCAAGGAATGGGTGCAAGAGAACAAGTCTTCCCTAGAAAATCCCATGGCTTCAAACATGCCAGGAATTTCATTTGAGAAAGCGTACTGGTTGAGGTCACTGGCTACAGTGGTTGGGGAAGTTTTTACAAAGGCAAACAACATGACGTCAAATCAAGGCATTGGCAGCACTGTGTGAGGCACTTAATCTCGAGAGCGGTCAATCCGAAAGTTTGCCACGAACGGGAGATGATCGGACACGGTTTCTCGGAACCGTTCTTGGCCAATATCCATCGCCCAATGCATGGGAAACACTCGCAAGCTTCCACGAATGTATTCGGTGCTATAGGTGCGGCTAATCGCGAAACCATCGAGCAGGTTTGCCCTACCAGCCTCCAGAAGATGTGAATACCGATCCTGCAGATCCCAAGACGACACGAAATCCATCAGATCTTCCCCCCCTAAGTGATGGAAGTTGCTGACATCTTGTCCTGGAATCATATTGAAGTCACCGACTAGGAGAATATCCTCACGGCTCTGACTCCGACGTTTAGTGATAAATTGTCCAATCACTCTCGCCTGGTCATCCCGTATCTGTTGCTCCGCAGCGCTACGACCGGACTTGAGATGCACAATGATTAACATGAAATCAAAACGCCCAACCTCTAACTCTATGACAAAGGCCTTTCGCCTTCTCGAGTCTCCAAGGTTTGACCCATCTAACAAGCGGGGGTTCTTCGCGGTGACACCGTCTTTAAAAAGCACACCGATGTGAAGGTTTTTTTCTTGAGGCAGAATACTACTGTTGTACATAACACCCTTCGCCGCGAGACCATCTCGTAGCGTTTGGAGAACAGATAATGGGTTGACTTCAACCAGCGCAACCACCTCCGCATCGAGTAACGCGAGACCTTCGACCTGCTGGTTAAGACGTTCATCAGAAATCCCACCAAACCCTGCAAGATTCCAAACGGCGATTTTTGCTGTGGATTGGCTAAAGTTGCTCATGCTTCCGTGCCTCCCAAATGAGAAACAATGTGAAGGGCTACCGACTCTGACCTTGCTTGAATATCGATCAATCGCCTGGTTCAGTCATTCAGTCGAGAAAGGACGTTTATAGTAACTCAGGAGCAGATACAATTCAATGAAAACTCGTAACGCTTTCAACCCAATTTCGAAAATTTTCCAATCTGACCCTATAAATTTATGTTGCAAGGGCAATCGTTTGGCGCCCAAGAATATTTTCGATTCCGGGGATCCAGCCGGCAAAATCACACGTCTCCAAAATTCGTCCAGCTCCTGTTCATGAATGGCTTTCACCTATCAAAAACGGTCTTGAAGTGGCTTCGTGAAGATTGAAAAAGGGTTGCGTCCTCTTTTTATTATTCCCGAAATTTGGTTATCTTGCATCTTTTCAAATCTTACGGAATGAGGCCTGGGGGAAATTGGGCGAGTTGGACCTCACCTACCTGCTTCACCAAATGCGTCACACTCGCATCCATCATTTCCATGAAAGGTCCAGGGTATAGGCCCACCCAAAACACCACGATGGCTCACGGAATAACGGTTACCGTTTCTCTTGAGCCTATATCTTGAAGGAGTGAGGCGGCTTTAGTATTTGGCTAGCCCAGGGCGACACGCTGTAGCATCCAGAGCATATACGCTGCGGCTAAGACTATTCCAACCATGGCTAGCAACACTTTGACGAAACTTTCTGCGGACGTGCCGACGAGCACCAAGAATTCACCGATAAAATTACAGGTGCTCGGCAAACCAAGTGACGCCACGGAGAAAAGGAAGAACAAGGTCACAAACCGAGGCATGGTTTTGTAGAGACCGCCATAATCCCTAATTGATCGACTATGGGTGCGTTCGTACGACTGCCCTACTGCCAGAAACAAGGCACCGGTGGTAATGCCATGATTAAACATCTGCAGAACCGCGCCTTGAATGCCTTGGCTATTGAAGACGAAAGTCCCGAGAGTGACAAACCCCATGTGAAACACAGACGAATAGGCCACCAGTTTTTTGATATCAGTCTGCGCCAACGCCATATATCCACCATAGATAATCGCCGCAATCGATAGCCATAATATGAACGGGGCAAATTGTGCTGAAGCCTCTGGGAATATCGGAAGGCAAAATCGCCAAAACCCATACCCGCCCATTTTCAATAACACGCCGGCAAGGATCACACTCCCTGCAGTTGGGGCTTCAGAATGCGCATCCGGCAACCAGGTATGAAAGGGCAGCATCGGCATTTTGATCGCAAAGGCTAGAAAGAAGGCGAGAAAGAGCCAGGGTCCGGCAGTAGAATTCAAGGCGTGGCTTGACAACGCCACAATGTCGAAGGTGTGTCCTCCTTCAATATACAGTCCCAATATTCCAAGTAAAAGAAAAAGACTCCCCGCAAAACTGTACAGAACAAACTTGAGGCTGGCTGCACTTCGATTTGGGCCGCCCCATTCCACTATCAAAAAATAAATGCCAACCATGGTAAGTTCCCAGGCCGTATAGAAAAGCAATAAATCCAAAGCCACAAACACCCCACAAGGGTTGCGGCCTCTACCAGAAGGATGAGCATCATGAACATTCTTGTCTTTGAGATGATGGCGGTCCAAGAACAGAGGACGGCAAGAGGAAAAAGCAGGGTTGTCAGGAGGACAAGAAGAAGACTGAGGCCATCGCCCCCCACAGCATAGTGAACCTTCAAGGTCGGCATCAATTCGAATCGCTCGACGAATTGCGTGTCGGCCTTTGTAAAGTCGAAGCCAGCCCACATAATCAGGGATGGGACAAAAGTGAGCAGGGTACTGGCCAAGGCGACTTGGTTGGCAACCTCGCGATCGGCGGATACACAACAGGACTCCAAATCCCCAGAAGGGGAATCTCAATCAGCCAACTCAGAAGATGATCAGAAAAAATCGAAGCCATCATAACTCGAATCTCATCAGACGGTGAATATCCCCATGCCTAAGCCAGCCAATACAGAACACCCAGGGTGAACACAAATCCAAATATCAGGACAAGAATATTCTGCCCTACCAAGCGAGGCTCGACAGTCATCAACATCTCGCCCACCCTGGCAGCTTGGTGGCCGAGATTTTTTATCAACGTTTTGATCCCCATCTCATCCACTCGATGAGAGAGCCACTGAGCTAACTGTAGTGTGGGAGGAACAACGTAGGCATCGTAGATCTCATCAACATAAAACTTATTCAAAAACAGGAGATACAACCGGGTGGTCCGACTGTGTACACTGGAGACCTGCTGTCGAGGCCGAACATGGACTAAGTAGGCAAAGGCCCAACCCGCAATGGCCACTCCGGTAGATACCCACGGGCTCACGCCGCGTGGCACTTAAAATTCAAACTCAAGCTGCA
>CAYMQW010000279.1:0-3735 GCA_964392595.1 uncultured Nitrospiraceae bacterium | reverse complement strand
TCTGGCTTGTCAGCCGTAGCTTTAGCAAAGGCTGGCGGCTTTTTTCAACATTCCCTAAAGACTCAAGACAAACCCAAGGAAAAGATGCTATAGAAAGACTCTTTTGAGTGTCAACGGAACCAAGTTTTTCATTGGAAAAGGAGCACATATGGCGAACAAAGACTTTATTTTAGACCTGGGCAAACTCATGATTGGCATTGCGTGGGCTGATGGAAAACTGCATCCAGAGGAAATCAATGCTCTCAAAGAACTGCTCTTTCTACTCCCGGACATTTCTGGCGAAGATTGGAGGCAACTCGAAATCTATATGACCCATGCTGTCACGGACGTGGAACGCCAGGACCTGTTGGATCGGGTGTTGAATGGTATTCGTACATCCGGGGAGAAGCAACTGGTACTCGATACCCTCGAAAAACTGGTTGCGGTTGAAGGCGGTGCAGCCAATGCCGAGGTGATCGAAACGATTCGACAAGGTTTGGACACGAAGAGTCCAGGCCTGTTGGCGCATCTCCTGAGCCCGTTTCAGAAAACGCTGAAATCTCGTGCGAGCCATTATTCAGGCAAGTCATCTCGCGAAGATCGCATTGAAGACTTCATAAAAAACACCATTTATTTTCAGCTGACCTCCGAGATGCAGAACCAAGGGCGCCCCCTTTCATTTCCAGAATCCGAGGCAAAGAAAATCTGTTTGGCGGCTGGCCTGATGGCCCATGTGGCCTGGGTGGACAACGAGGTCTGTCGTCGAGAACGAGAAGCCATGAGTTTGGGGCTTCAACAACTCTGGAACCTGCCAAAGGACGTAGCCGAGTTGATTACGGAGATGAGCCGCACCAGAATCATGCATGGCTTAGAGCTCATACGATTGACCATGGGCTTTAAAGAATACACCACTATCGACGAACGCAAAGCCTTCCTCCGATGCCTCTTTGCCATTGCCAATTCCGCCGACCAAACCTCTAATGCTGAAATCGAAGAAATTCGACACATCGCCAAATCCCTCGATCTGCCCCATCAAGAGTTCATCGATGCGAAATTAACGATTCCGCGAGCGGAGCGTGGTGGGCTATAGCCTAGATATATTTAACCCTTCTGGTGGGAAAAGGAAGCAAACTTTTTTTAAAGCGGGGATTCGCCCCCGCCGACGCTGACACTTACCCACACGTAAGACCGAGAGTTACGGCCCGTCCTGGAGCTTCGGAAGGCGCTGGGCGGCCTGGCAGCCGGCTCGGTAGCCAATGACCATGGCCTCGAGTCTGAGGAGCCCTCGCCAGAGGGTGATGGTTCCGGGCTCCCCATCTGTCTTGCGCCCGAGAAATCCGCCGAGCTTCGCCGTCATGCGGACCGCCTCGCGGAGCCTCGGAGGGGTGTCAGGGGGTGGAGCCTGAGACACGACCGCGCACAGAGTTTGCCTCTTCCTTGAACAACACCGTACACGGGCCCTGAGGCGTCTCGCGGCCCTGCTTGACGAGCCAGAAGATTCGCCAGGCCACGACCAGGTCAATGGCCAGGCAGGTCTTGAGACGAGCCGCCTCGCCCAACTGGCGATCCTCAAAACGACAGCCACTCTTCAGCACCCGATGATAGACTTCGATCCCCCACCGTAGCGTATACCAGCGCAGTCGTTCGACGGCCTGCTCAAAGCTCGAGGTGGGCACGGTCGTCAGCAGCATCCATTCCAGCGGGGAGGGCCCCGTCGCGTCCGCCTCCACCTCCACCTCCTGGGCATAGACGGCCCACGCGTGAACCGGGTCGAGGGCTTTGCCGATCGGACATTTCAAGGTGACGGCAGCGGTGCGCACCGCCAGCTTCGCCGTCCGGGCCACCCGGGAGCCACGGCGGGGTACCTGGATCTCTAGGTGCCCGGCGACGGGCTCCGCTGCCAGTTTTGCCCACAGATCCGCCTGCTCGGCGTCGAGCACCTGGCGATGGCGGCTTCGCTCCGAGCGCACGAGTAACTTGGGGCCCCTTTCACGCTGCTGGGCTTGCAAGAAGAGCTCATGGATATCTGCCTCGCGGTCGCCCACACTCACCAGCATCGTGTCCGGGCACAGCGCTTGGACCTCGGCCACCGCCTGATAGCTGTGCAGCCACTTGCCACTCTCCTTCTGCTCAATCGGCCACGACTTGCGCATAGCTTTCTGGCCCGCCGCCTTGGGATCCCTCGCCCAACACTGGACGTCGAGCAGGCCCAACGGCGTGCCGTCGAGACTGAAGCTCATCGTGTCATGCACGAGCAGCCCCACGGCCTGGTCTTTCGTCGTATTGATGGGGCCCAGGCCCTCGGTACTCGGATGCGCGGGATAGTTCAGGGTCGTGGTGTCCTGGACAGCCAACACCACCTTGTGAGTTCTCACCCGCTGCGCGGTCGCTTCGATGTGCCCTTTGAGTAAGGCCTGCATGTCCACCCCTGTGTTCCGGAAGAACCGATAGGCGGCTTTGCTCTTGGCCTCCGACCCCTGACAGGCTTGCGGGATCAACTCGCCCGGCTGGGCCAAGAAGTCCTGCGCCAAGGTGTAGAGCCGCTGCCGCAATCGCTCATCCCCGAGCCGTGCCCCCGCAAACTCCTCGTGCACCCACTCCTCGCTCCCACGAATCGGGGAGCGTAAGACCAGCGGATCGGCGGGTTCGTGGCACAGGCGCTGGCGCCAGTCCCGGGCCAGCGGATACAGGAAGATGTCCTTTGGCCCCGTCGAGACGGTGCCGTTGGCATAGCCATCGCGGCGGCCGGCACTGTGCCCCACGTGCTGCCAGTTCGCCGCGCGGTAACAGGTGCCCGCAAACTGCTGCCCGTCGACGAACGTCTCAAGCAAGGCAGGTTCGTAGCCATACCGCTGGGACCAGTCCGCGCCAAGCCGTCGGGCGCACAGCGACAAGATCCGCGAGGCCAAGTTCGGCACCTCGACACTCGGCACAATCAAGAACCGACTGTTACAGACCACCTGCTCAAGGTTCGCTCGTCGCGCCCGGTCGCTCCAGCCGATCCACTGGTCACGGGCCTTCAACTGCGGGGTGGCCGCGCTGAAGCTCACTCCTCCAAGCCAGCCATATCTGGCACACCGAACGACGTACCGGATTTGCGCCCCGCACAGCGGGCCGCTCCCCAGGTAGTGATACGCATCCAGCATGCCCTTCCACCGGCCCGACATGTTGCTGTAGCGGGTGGCGACCGGCACCACGTCAATCGCACCAAGCTCAGGAAGTAGGCCGACGACCTTGGCGACTTCCGGAGGCTCCACTGGCCTGACGACCCGGTTGGCCAATCCCGCCACGGGCTCAGACGCCGGAAGCTCGACGTATCCACGACGCGCGAGCTGCTGCAGGGCCTTGCGGCAGCTGAGTTCCCGCAGCGTGCCGTTCGGCGCCCGCCAATCCAACCACTCGCAGACTCGGCGGGATAACTCCCGTCGCGACATCGTGGGGGTCGCCTTGACGGTCGCGGCGATCTGCTCCACCACCTCCAAACCAAACCATTGGCCAGAAATCCACATCAACCCAGAATAGCTCTTGGCGGCCACGGTGTCAAGTGTGTCCGAGTGTCAGCGTCGGCGGGGGCGAATCCCCGCATAAAAAATATCCGATATGGCAAAAGAAGGAGGAACCGAATAACCAGCGGTCTGGTTCCCTCGCCAGGCGTCACACAGGAAGTTGGTGAAGGGCTGTTTTGGGGACAAGCCGGCGGACTTGAGTTATACTCGAAAGTAGTGTCTGAGGTGGGTTGAAAAGACGCGGCGTCTC
>CAYMQW010000278.1:0-3802 GCA_964392595.1 uncultured Nitrospiraceae bacterium | reverse complement strand
CAATTCTTGACCTAATCCCTCAGACCTCATGTATTAACGCTTTTTGCGTGGCGCAGGTTAATACATGGGGTCTAGGTTCAAGAAGACGTTGTTGTCTTTGTCTGGAAACGTGCGATGTTTGGAAACCTGATAGGTTTCAGGATTTATGGTTAGAGAAAGAGGAATACGTGAAACATTCATCTGATCGAATTGGTCAATTACAAGCATTAATGAAACAGCGGATAGTTGTGCTCGATGGCGCGATGGGTACGATGATCCAACGGCATAAATTGGAAGAAGCGGACTTTCGGGGAACCCAGTTTGCCAATCATTCCTGTGACGTCAAAGGGAATAATGATTTGTTGGTGCTCACCAAGCCCGATCTCATTTCCTCGATCCATCAAGAATACTTGGAAGCAGGGGCGGACCTGATCGAAACGAATACGTTTAACTCCAATTCCATTTCCATGGCTGATTACAAAATGGAACACCTGGCCTATGATCTTAATGTGGCTGGTGCGAAAGCCGCCCGAAAAGCCGCGGAGATTGTGATGGCCAAAGACTCCTCACGGCCAAAATTTGTTGCTGGTGCCATTGGACCAACCAATCGTACGGCCTGTCTTTCTCCCGATGTGAATAATCCTGCGTTTCGTGGCGTGACCTTTGACCAGTTACGTGAAGCCTATTATGAGCAAGTCCGAGGTCTCATGGATGGGGGAGTCGATCTCCTGTTGGTTGAAACGATTTTCGACACGCTCAACTCCAAGGCCGCTTTTTTTGCGATTGATCAATATCGTCAGGAACATGGTGTGGATATTGCGGTGATGGCGTCGGTCACGATTACCGATCTAAGCGGGCGAACCCTTTCTGGTCAAACCATTGAAGCCTTTTGGAATTCCATTGCCGATGCGCATCCTTTTAGCGTTGGAATTAATTGTGCCTTGGGTGCGAAGCAAATGCGGCCCTATATTGAGGAACTGTCGAAACTCGCGCCGACCTATATTAGCTGCTATCCCAATGCTGGCCTGCCCAACGCCTTCGGCGGGTTTGATGAAACGCCAGAGCGCATGGGTGAGGATCTTCGCGATTTTGCTACCAATGGCTGGTTGAATATTGTCGGTGGATGCTGCGGAAGCACCCCCGATCACATTCATGCCATTGCTGAGGCTGTCCGGGATGTTCCTCCACACGGTGTTGTGCCAACTAGCTCTGTCACGCGATTGAGTGGGTTGGAGCCCTTGGTCATTCGGCCCGAATTGAACTTTATCAATATTGGCGAACGAACCAATGTCACCGGTTCACCAAAATTTTCAAAATTGATTCTGAATGGCCAGTTTGAGGAAGCCCTTGCAGTTGCACGCCAGCAAGTTGAAGGTGGTGCGCAGATTATCGATGTCAATATGGACGAGGGCATGCTGGATTCGGAAAAAGCCATGGTGCATTTTTTGAATCTTATTGCCTCGGAACCTGATATTTGCCGTGTGCCTCTTATGGTCGATAGCTCGAAGTGGTCGGTTATCGAAGCCGGGCTGCAATGCGTTCAAGGCAAAGGCGTGGTGAATTCCATCAGCCTCAAGGAAGGCGAAGAGAAGTTTAAAGAACATGCAAGCTTGATTAAACGATATGGTATGGCTGTTGTCGTCATGGCATTCGATGAAACCGGACAGGCTGATACGGCCGAACGCAAAGTCGAAATTTGTACGAGGGGGTATAACATCTTAACTGAAGACGTCGGGTTTCCCCCTCAAGATATAATTTTTGATCCAAATATTCTGACAGTGGCCACCGGTATGGAAGAGCATAATAATTATGCCGTCGACTTTATTGAAGCCACCCGGCAGATTAAAGCCACATTACCTCACTGCAAGGTTAGTGGAGGCCTGAGCAATATTTCCTTTTCCTTCCGTGGCAATAACGTGGTGAGAGAAGCCATGCATTCGGCTTTTTTGTATCACGCGATTCAGGCTGGTATGGATATGGCGATCGTCAATGCCGGTCAATTGGGAGTGTACGAAGAAATTCCCAAGGATCTGCTTGAGCTTGTGGAAGACGTATTGTTGAACCGTCGGCCGGATTCCACCGAGCGATTGGTCAACTTTGCAGAAACCGTCACGCAAAAAGGGAAAGTGGTTGTCAAGGATGATGCCTGGCGGAAAGACACGGTGCAGGAGCGTTTGTCCCATGCCTTGGTAAAAGGCATCGTAGCGTTCATTGATGAAGATGTAGAAGAAGCACGGCACCAATATGATCGGCCATTGAAAGTGATTGAAGGACCGTTGATGGCGGGCATGAATATAGTGGGCGAACTCTTTGGTGCCGGAAAAATGTTTTTGCCCCAAGTCGTGAAGAGTGCGCGTGTGATGAAGAAAGCCGTGGCCTACTTGCTTCCGTATATGGATGCTGAGAAAGAAAAAACTGGTAGCAGCAGTCAAGGAAAAATCCTAATGGCCACGGTCAAAGGCGATGTGCACGACATTGGGAAAAATATTGTTGGAGTTGTCTTGGGGTGTAACAACTACGAAATTATTGACCTCGGGGTCATGGTCCCTTGCGATAAGATTTTGCAGAGGGCCAAGGAAGAAAAAGTCGATTTGATCGGATTGAGCGGACTCATTACACCATCCTTAGATGAGATGGTGCACAATGCCAAAGAGATGACACGGGAAGGGTTTGATATTCCGCTACTCATCGGGGGAGCGACCACAAGCAAGGCGCATACTGCCGTCAAAATTGCGCCAGGCTACAAAGAGCCAGTCGTGCATGTGTTGGATGCATCTCTGGCTGTCAATGTTGTCCGGCAATTGTTGAGTGAAGAAAAAAAACCAGAGTTTGTCGAAAAAGTTCGACAGCAACAAGCCTCAGCCCGGGAAGCCTACGAAAACAAAAAGACCACGAAAAAACTGTTGCCCTTGCAGGAGGCACGCAAGCGGCGAACGGCGATTGATTGGAAAGCCTCAGATATCGCCAAACCGAGTTTTCTCGGAACGCGGGTGATTGAGATCCAGCCATTAGAAGATTTGGTGCCAATCATCGATTGGTCGCCATTTTTTTATACATGGGAGCTGAAGGGGCGGTACCCGAAGATTTTTGACGATCCTATCCTTGGGAGCAAGGCGAAAGAATTGTTTGATGATGCCCAAGGCTTACTGAAAGAAATCATCGAGAAAAAATTACTCACGGCCAAAGCCGTGTATGGAATTTTCCCCGCAAACAGTGTGGAAGACGATATTGAAGTGTATAAGGACGAGTCTCGTTCGGAAGTCCTCACGACCTTTCACACCCTCCGCCAGCAATTGAAAAAACCTCAAGGTGATGCCAACTATGCCTTAGCTGATTTCATAGCTCCGAAATCAACAGGCTTGCCTGACTATTTAGGTGGGTTCGCGGTAACGACAGGGATTGGCACCGACTCGCTGTGTGAGCGATTCGAAAAAGACCATGATGATTATAATTCGATTATGGTCAAAGCGCTTGCTGATCGTCTAGCCGAAGCCTTTGCCGAATGGCTGCACCGAGAAGCGCGAAAAGAATGGGGTTTTGGAAAAGAAGAGACCCTTTCAAATGAGGATTTAATCAAAGAGCGCTATCGAGGAATTCGTCCAGCTCCAGGTTACCCAGCCTGCCCGGACCATACTGAAAAAGGATTGTTGTTTGACCTTCTCAATGCAGAAAAATCCACAGGCATTCAATTGACTGAATCCTTCGCCATGTTCCCCGCCGCCTCTGTCAGCGGCCTCTACTTCGCTCACCCCCAAGCCAAATACTTTTCGGTTGGCAAGATCGATCATGATCAAGTGAAGGACTATGCCGCTCGAAAGCAGAT
>CAYMQW010000277.1:0-3825 GCA_964392595.1 uncultured Nitrospiraceae bacterium | reverse complement strand
TGGCCCAACTCCAGCCGTTATTCACCACCATTCGGGAAGGGCTCGTGTCATTGCTTGAGCAAATCCGGCAATCCCCTACTCCACCAGATGATCGAATTCTGTATCAAACCTATGACACCGATCGTCAATTGGAATTTGGAAAACTCGTGTTGGCGAAAATGGGCTATGACTTTTCCCGTGGCAGACTCGACCTATCCGCGCACCCGTTTACCACCTCGTTTCATCCCACTGACGTCCGCGTGACTACACGCGTGTTTGAAAAGGATTTACAATCTTGCCTCTTTAGCTGCATTCACGAGGGCGGCCATGGACTGTATGAGCAAGGGTTGCCACCTGGGCACCATGGCACACCGCTGGGAGAAGCCCTGTCCCTGGGGGTCCATGAAAGTCAATCTCGCCTTTGGGAAAATAGCGTCGGACGCTCTCGTGCGTTTTGGAATTACTTTTTCCCCTTGCTGAAAGATCGATTCCCCAGTCAACTCAGCGGCATCACGTTGGACACATTCTATGCGGCGATCAATACCGTGAAGCCATCGCTCATCCGAGTTGAAGCGGACGAAGTGACCTACAACCTGCATATCATGGTGCGCTTTGAAATTGAACTTGATGTGATTGAAAAACGAGTCGGCGTGGAAGACTTGCCTGATCTGTGGCGAACAAAAATGAAGGAGTACCTCGGGATCGTTCCCGAACGAGATGCCGACGGTGTGCTCCAAGACGTACATTGGTCCTTCGGCGCATTTGGCTATTTCCCAACATATACCCTGGGCAATCTCTATGCGGCCATGCTGTTTAACAAAGCAGGTGAGGATTTGCCTACACTGCAAACTGATATCGCCCAAGGCAATCTGATGCCCTTGAAAGAATGGCTCAACCACCACATCCATCGCCACGGACGGCAATTCACTTCCCAAGAGTTAATTCAACGCGCCACCGGGCAAACACTAAGCGCCGAACCATTTCTGCAGTCACTTCGACACAAAATGCAGGAGGTGTACGGATTCTCGGATTAGGAATTAGTGAGGAGTGAAAAGTGAGGGAGTCAGAAGTCAACGCCAAGGAATCCTTTCTCACGCACTACTCCTGACTGAAGCACCCATAATAAATGGCTCAAAACTCTTTGTGTATCTAATCGATACAACAGTGTATCTGATCGGATACAAATGTCCCATATCATTACCTAATTAATTTCCTCTGGTAGCTCTTTCTTAAGGGTTATCAATAAACACCAAATAAATCAGCTTCTTCATTCAAAACACACCCATCTTTTTTTCGTTGGCATAGAATCTGCTTATGACAAAAAGTGGAAACATCTTTCACCCTAGAAACAGCAATTGGGCGCAAAAAAGCCGTGTAAGATATTGGTGTGCATGGTGAAATACAAAAAGTCGTGGTCACCTTTGTGGTGATGAGACATTTTTGTATTTTGCCAGGTGCGCCAAGAGCTTGCGTGGACTTTTGTGATCCAACTGCTGTTTCTAGATTCACCAATCCTTTTTTTCAGGAAGGTGAGATGACCTTATAAACAGACAATTGCAGGGAGGAACGAAAGAATCACAAAGACCAAAGAATGGTGAATCAGCCAGCCAGGACGGCAAGGAATATTGTTGAAAAAAGCCTTGTGAAACTCATCAAAATATCACAAGAACAGCAGGAGTGTACTCATGAAATGCCCTTTCCGTCTTGTTTGTGCACTGACAGGTTTAATCTTTCTGTGTACTTCACCTTCTTACGCCATCACGCTTCATGTATCTGATGATCAAAGCGTGCGGATTGATCGGCCAACCTCGTCCCCCAATCGGCATCGGCACACGCCCTGGAAATCGCGCCGAGGAAATTCCTATTCCCAGGTAGTGAAAAGCACGACTCTTTCCATCCAAAGTCATCGTTCTGGATACGAGGAACAAGGTTTCGTCAAGTTTGATCTTTCGCCGTTACCCACTGACGGACACATCGAACGTGCCACTTTGCGGTTTTGGCTGAACACGGTCCAGAAGCCCGGCACGCTTCGACTCCATGAAGTATTAGCAAACTGGCAGGAAGACACCATCCACGCGAATCAACTCCCTCCAACCGCCCCCGCCTTTGAAAGCCTGGCAATTGGGAAAAACGACAACAATCAATTCATGACGATTGATGTCACGACACTCGTCAAAGATTGGCTCAACAACCCCACCACAAACTTTGGCTTGGTTTTGGTATCGGATCAGGCCGATCCCTTACGAATCAAGCTGGATAGTAAGGAAAACACCTACACCAGTCATCCTATGGAAATCGAAGTCTCGCTCATGGCTGGTATTGGCAATGAGGGTCCCCCCGGACTTCAAGGTCCACCAGGCCCAACAGGAGCACAGGGACCACCCGGAGCCACACCACTCCTCTTCATGGTTGGGCAGAATTGCCCAACCGGCAAGTTCCTCACGGGTTTTGATCCCATCGGAAACATTCTCTGTGGAGCTCCGCCCCTTTCAACCGATCCTTCACCACCCACTGCCATTAACGATGTCGTCCCGGGTGATGTGATCATCACGGAAATCATGATCAACCCCTCAGCGGTGACGGATAGCAATGGCGAGTGGTTTGAATTGTTTAATACACGCTCAGAGACAGTAGACATTCGAGGGTGGACGATTCAAGACAATAGTGGACATCCTCATGTTATCCCTACCACCGAACCCAGTCTGATTCCACCAAATGATTTTTTTGTCCTTGGGAAAAATGCAGACTTGTCAACCAACGGAGGGGTCCCTGTAGGCCATCAATACACCGAGTTTCTTTTGAATAATAATGGGGACACGCTCTTTATATTCGACGTCAACGACGAAGAAATCGATCGAGTGGACTATGGAACTGGATCGTTTGCCGTTCCCACGGGTGCTTCCCTCAACCTGGATCCGATTCATTTTGATTTTAACAACAACGACAATGGAGCCAATTGGTGCGCAAGCACAACACCAATCGGAACGGGATTAGATTTGGGAACCCCAGGAACAGCCAACGAGCCATGTCCACGGTGAAGGGTTTTTCATGAAACCCTGTAGGGTTTTACCTGCACTCGAATCCGCTATGAACGTTGAAACCAAACATGAATAACAAAAGGGACCGCTCATATTTCTCTTTTCAATCAAGCTCTTTCATGGGTCAGATGGTTCGCAGCCTCAAACTGGCATGCATTCTGCTTCATGAAAAGTCAGGAGTGTTTCTCCTGGTCATTCAACCTAGAAACGGCAGTTGGGCGCAAAAAAGCCGTGTACGCTATTGGTGTGCATGGTGAAATACAAAAAATCGTGGTCACCTTTGTGGTGATGAGACATTTTTGTATTTTGCTAGGTGCGCCAAGAGCTTGCGCGGACTTTTGTGATCCAACTGCTGTTTCTAGATTCAACCTTATTCATAGGAGGGAAAGTGTATGAATCCGTTTCAACAATTTGCGCGTTCTTACGTCACTATTGGGCTCTTGGCTTTCGTGTTGTGCTTGAGTCTTCCAGGTATGGCGCTCGCCGGTGAAGACACCATCGATCTCAATGTCGCCACAGCCAAACAACTCGAGCACCTGCCAGGCATTGGCAAAGAAATCGCTCAACGCATCGTCAGCCACCGAAAAGACATTGGGGCCTTCAAAAGTGTCGATGAATTGCTGAAAGTCAAAGGTATTGGCAAGGGAACGCTCGCCAAGGTGAAAGAGCTCATCACGATTGGGATCGCCACCCAATCACATTCGTCCAAGTAGTCCCCACCGGTTCAGAGGGTCCTCGGAGCCTGTCCGAGATTAGCGATCGTTACGAGGGAGCGCTGGTTTGAGTCAGAAGTTTCGATCATTTGAGG
>CAYMQW010000276.1:0-3856 GCA_964392595.1 uncultured Nitrospiraceae bacterium | reverse complement strand
GAGGCCACGCCCTTCGGGATGGCGACCCCGTATTCCAACAAGATCCCACGAATCTAATTCACCAACGCGGTCCGATTGTCCATCACGCGACTGCGAACACGGTGGAAGACTTGAACCGCCTGCTGCGCTTCACTGGCAACCGCGACAAACCGCATCCCCGCTCGCGCGCCGCGCGACAGATGGCCCACGCATCCACCGGATCACTTGTATTCGTCTGCACCCACGGCTTCATGTACTGCGGGGCAATCAACCGAACCTCATGGCCGAGCTTCTCCAACTCGCGTACCCAATAATGGGCCCCCCCACACGCTTCCATCCCCACCACCGCACGCGGGCGATTCGCAAACCACGGCAACATCTTTTTCCGAGACAACCGCCGGCGCTCGACCACCTGCCCCGCTTCGTCTTCCACGTAGATCTCAAACACATTCTTCGCCAGATCGATTCCAATCGTAATACCCGACTCCTCCTTTGTGTTGAGTGCTGGTCCGTTCGTCATCCAGCTTGGCACATTCGATGTCGGCCTCAAAGGGGGAATCCCTACCATTATTCCCGACATTAGAAATCGGGAAGCCATCTTCAGTAGAGACTCTCCACCTGTGGAAGCTGGCCTCACCGTAGATAGATTTCTTAAGAATTTCCCCTCGGTGACTCGCCAACAAGCTTTGGAAATCCTTGAGTTTTCTAGAGCCACTCTTCTTAAACTTGGCCATTCCTCTTGACCATCCTTCTCGACAAATCCCTTCCTCGCCTGTGCTTCTCTGCCCCATACCCCACACCTGTCATATCTTGGCCTTCATGCATCTCAAGCGAAAACCAGACTATTGAAAAAACCGGAACCGCTAGAAACGAAAAACCCTCTACGCAAATAGCAGGGAAAAAATTTTCCTTTTCCCTCCTCCCCTTTTTCGAATTGGGAACAAAGGACAATGTAGAATAATCTGAAGCTGCACAGCGTCCAGCGAGGATGCTATGATGGCCTCGACTCAACCAACCGCGGATATTATCCACATTCAGAGAGGACACAATGACCACGAAGCTGACACACATCATCATGGGAATGTCTTTGGGACTCGTGCTATTCATGGGAACCAGCCAAGCGACGGAACCGGAAGAAGTCGAGAAGTTTGTCAACGCTCGCATTGAGATCGGCGAGATGATGACCAATTATTTTTCTGGCGGAAGACAGTTCGGAAGCGGACAACGACCCGCACTCGACCAAATGAAGAAAATGGGAGAGGATATCAACGCCAAGCTCAGCACACTCTTAGCGACGCATGACCTAACAATTGAACAATATCGCCAGCGCAGCCGGGAGGTGTTTGCCGACGACGTGGCGGTGAAGGGCTATCTCAGCCAGCATCCCGATCTCAAGGAAAGATATGAAGCGCTTCCGTTCTCACGGATGGGACGCGGCGGCAGCGGGCGAGGATATTGAAAGCGATAAAACAAACAGGAAAGAGCCAGACTTGAACCAATGAAGTATCGGCTGCAAAAGACAGACAAGCACTGGCAATTAATCGATCAAGATGAGCCAGACATTGCACCAGTTTTTATAGATTTTGTGTCCGGAAAAACCGCCTATCGAAGAAAGTATGGCCATGCGGGGGGCGAAGCTATTAGTAAGGCGATCGGCATCAAAAAAGGCAATCGCCCGAATGTGGTCGATGCCACCGCCGGTTGGGGGCGAGATGCCTTTGTCCTAGCCACCATGGGCTGTCGCGTCCATATGATCGAACGATCGAAAGTCATTGCCACCCTCCTTGAAGACGGCTTACGTCGTGCAGAACAGGATGGAAAAATCGGCGCGTTGATAAAAGAAAAAATTTCCCTCACCTGCGGGGAGAGTCACCAAGAACTGCGCAACGTCCCATTTGAGCCTGAAGTCATTTATCTCGACCCCATGTATCCTCACAAAAAAAAGTCCGCGTTAGTGAAAAAAGAGATGAGAATACTACAAGAAGTCGTGGGGCAAAACGATGATGCCGATATGTTACTGAAATTCGCACTGACCATTGCCACTAATCGTGTAGTCGTCAAACACCCGGACTATGCGGGCTATCTTGGCAAGATCAAACCAAACACCTCGATCAAAACAAAAAAACACCGCTTTGATATTTATCTTACGAATGGGTAAGTTTCCGAATTCACATTTGCAAGGTTTCTCTCAGGTATCCCCTTCCCCAATTCGTCATTCCCGACATTTTCAATCGGGAATCCATCTTTATGTGTCATCTATGAACTCTCCCACTTGCCGAAGCCGAGGAACCTATGCATGGATAAGCTGAGACGGATCAAAACCCTCAAATTAAGTGTGGGGATACCAAAGGCTCGCGTAGATAGACGCCCGCTTTTCCTTAGAGTATAATTGTGTTTAATTCTTTCCAAAAGGAAACTTCCATGACTCTCGTAATTGATGAACAAGAACTCAGCCGCTTACCTGTCTCGATTGACCCCGACGTGTGTAGTGGCACTCCCGTGTTTCAAGGGACCCGTGTCCCGGTGGATGCCTTCATTTCTAACTTGGAAGCTGGTCTCACCATAGATGGATTTCTTGAGAATTTTCCCTCGGTGACTCGCCAACAAGCTTTGGAAGTCCTTGAGTTTTCAAAAGCCACTCTTCTGAAACTCGGCCACACCTCTTGACCATCCTTCTCGACAAATCCGTCCCTCGTCTGATTAAAACCCAACTTTCAGAGTTTCCCATTTCCACCGTCCAAGAGATGGGATGGTCTGGCATGAAAAATGGGGAATTACTCGCGGTAGCCGAACAACAGTTCACGATTTTAATCACCGCAGACCACAAGCTGCGTTATCAACAAAAATCTTACAGGCAGGCAACTCTCAATCATTGTCATTCCCACCAATCAAGTGCCCTTGGTGGCAACATTGCTCTCATGTATCCGAGACGCCATCCTCAGAATTCAACCAGGGACACTCATTGAGATTCCCCTGCCCTGATTCTCTAGGTAAAAAAAAATGAAATAACAAAACCATGGACAAAGTCGCCATATTTGCAGACGTGCAGAACCTGTATTACACGGTGAAGCAACAGTACCAGTGCCATTTTGATTACGGGGCATTTTGGGAACAGGCGACCTCCGGCAGGAGTCTCGTCAAGGCCATCGCATACGCCACAGATAAAGGGGACCGAAAGCAAATTGATTTTCAGCAGATCCTAAAGAGGATGGGGTTTGAAATAAAACTCACGCCGTTCCTCCAAAGGCGTGATGGCTCCGCCAAGGGTGACTGGGACGTCGGCATTGCACTGGATATACTCGAGTACACCAAACAGGTGGACACAATCGTCCTAGCATCAGGGGATGGAGACTTCACCGCCGTCGTGGACAAGATCAGACAGGAGCACAAGGTGTCAGTAGAAGTCTACGGCGTCCCTGACTTAACCGCCTCTTCATTAATCAAATCAGCAACACGATTTGTGCCAATTCAAGAGAACCTGTTGCTGCCAATTCCAACAACCTGGGGACCTAACCAAAGAAAATCATAGGTTACACGCGCAAAGCCGTGCAATTACCGTAATCCCCTACCCCATTCCCCGCACCTGTATCGGCACCTACTTCCCCGAAACCAACGTCCTCGTTCCCATCAACAGCGTCGCCGACAAGAGCAACACCCCCACCTCCAAATCCGTCGTTGTCACAGTCCATCGCTCTTCTCGTCATTCCCGATACTCTTAATCGGGAATCCATCTTGGTCGTTTGGAACAAGACATCCCAAATGTGATGTGGAAGTACTCACAAACGTGCGATAAAGACCTGTTAAAACAAAAGTCATCTGCGAGCACTAAGGACCCGCGAGAAAATAACTTGACCAATCTCGCATCCAATCTTCGGGC
>CAYMQW010000275.1:0-3874 GCA_964392595.1 uncultured Nitrospiraceae bacterium | reverse complement strand
GGCGAAAATGGTTTTGGGCACTTTTGCCGAAACAAAAGTGCCTCGTCGTGTGGGGGCGACACCCCACATAAAATAAAACCTGGATTCCCGATTGAAAATGTCGGGAATGACAGAATTTTTCTCTAACGAATCATGGGCAAGGATTACGCCAAAAGAAAATCGAAATCTTCTTTGGTGATTGAAGCACTTCCACCTCGGTGGATGGTGCCTTCGAGGACAGCGTCGTAGAGGGCGGATTTTTGCTGTTTTAAGGCCATCATTTTTTCTTCGACGGAATGGCGCATGAGGATGCGCAAGATAGACACTTTTTGGGTTTGCCCAATGCGGTGCGTGCGATCGGAGGCTTGATTTTCTACGGCAGGATTCCACCAGGGGTCCAGGTGGAAGACATACGAGGCCTTGGTAAGGTTCAGTCCTTGCCCTCCGGCTTTTAAGCTGAGCAAGAACACGGAGGCGTCTTTGCCTTCTTGAAACTGTCGGACCATGGTTCGGCGTTTTGCCGTGGGCGTGGAACCATCTAAACGAACGTGCGGAATGTGGTGACTGCCTAGCGCGGCTTCGACCAAATCTAAAAACGACGTGAACTGCGAGAAGACCAGCGCACTATGGCCGGCTTCCATGAGCTCGGTGAGTCGTTCAATGACAAACGTAATCTTTGGCGAGGAATCATGCGTATCAGATTGAAGCAACTTGGGCGAGAGGCAGATTTGGCGTAATTTCAAAATGGCCGTGAGCGCAATAATACGGGCTTGCGCATGTGTTTTGGTACGATAGGCGTCATCGATGGCTGGACGAATTTGCGCAATGGTGTGCTGATAGAGTGACTTCTGTCGCTCGGTGAGATCCAAATACACATCGGTTTCGGTCTTGGGCGGCAATTCTTTCAGAATTTTCTCTTTGGTGCGCCGCAAGACAAAGGGCTTCGTTCGCCGCGTGAGCACTTCCAGAAAGGACGACGAAGCAGAGGTGATTTTCGCTTTGATTTTGTCATAGTCCCCAAGCAGGCCGGGCAAACATAAATCAATGAGTGAAAAATATTCGCCGATGTGATTTTCCAACGGCGTCCCAGTCATCACCATCTTAAACGCCCCTTTTAGACGGCGGACGGCGCTGGTCGTCTCCGCATAAATATTTTTCACGGCCTGCGCTTCATCAAACACAATGAGATGAAAGGGGATAGTTTCCAACGTCGCAATATCTCTCCGAACCACGCCGTACGTGGTCAACACCACATCACACTCCTCGAATATTGGCGATCGATCAGCGCCAACATACATCTGCACTCGCAAAGATGGATAAAATTTTTGAATTTCTTGTTCCCAATTAAAGAGCAGACTTGGTGGCAGCACGACTAAATGCGGGGCAGGTTGATTCGTCAGGGAAGGAATAATACCTTCTTTGATGCCGCCCAACAGACTGATGGCCTGCACGGTTTTTCCGAGTCCCATATCATCGGCCAGACAGGCCCCAAATCTGTGCTGGTACAAAAAGGCCAACCAGGCATAGCCGCTTTTTTGGTAGGTCCGCAGTTTGGCAGTGAGGCGCTTGGGAAGCTCCGGCACCTCAATGCGCTCCAGATGAGTGAGCCGATCGATGATCGCTTCATCTTCTGGTGGCAAGTTGACTTTTACTCCTTGCTTCCGTAATGCGATCCAATCAAAGATCTGCAACCGAGGCACGCGCACCCACTCCCGTTTCATTCCCTTGCTGGCTGGCTCCTTTCGATAAAACGACGAAAGAGCCCGAAGCGCTTCTTGAGTGTTGGCGGGAAAGATCTGCACGACATCATCTCCTTCGATGATACCGTGTCCTTGCATAACGTGTTGAACCGCGGACTCGGTCATCAACTTGCCGTCGCACCGGATTTCAGGACGCAATTCAAACCAATCGATTCCCTCAGGACGGTGCGCATCCAGGGACAATTCCCACGTTGGCAGAGCCACCGGCTTGGTGTGGTAAAACAATTCAATGCCTGCGGCCTGACAGGTTTCATACAACTGCGGCAAACCCTGATGCAGAACATCCAGACGTAGCCGCATTTCATCGTGCCGCACCATGTGTTCAAACACCTGAGGACCAAACTGTTCATAGGGCAAGATATACATCCGAGCCTCTTGGGCTTTGTCCACCGCCAACAGTTGCCACTGGCCCTGATGAAACTGCAGCCGCACTTCCGGTTCCTCAAACACGGAATAAAACTGTTTCAGCAGATGCTTCGCAGTCCGTTTGATATGCTGCCGTTGAAAGTCTCCTCCCGAGAGCGCGGTTCGGAGAATACCTTCAACCTTTGAGGTCTTTGACACCATCAACAATTTGATAAATGTTTCACACAAAATTTTCTTGCGTTTCAGTGCCCGCAACGGAGCCGGCAAACCACGGGATCCCTCCAGGCAGGTAAAAAAGCTAAACGTGGGTTCATGGGGAGGAGCGCAATAATCCCCCCACCAGCACTCAACTCGAATAACGCCCATCATATGGCCAGACACGCTTTGCACCAAACTGTCGTCAGCTGGATGCACCACCATTCGATAGCGAGGTTGTTGAAGAATCGGCGTATCGTGTTCTTGAGAAAGTGGCGTCACCACCCCGTTCACTTTGAGGATTAACCGTTGCCGCGTAGCCGGCATGTGTTGGGTAGGAATATGAATAGGCATCGATTGCGCGCGTCGCAGCGGGAGCTCTATCGGGCGTCGCTCGAATAGTCCGAACTTGAATGGATTCCAAGGAGACTCTGTGCGATTCAGAGTTCGCTCCCAGGATCGATACGCCCGGGAGAGTGCAAAGACTTCCTCATCATCCAACGCTTCGAGGCCATAGATCCATTCGTCATAGAGCATGGCTTGCAGATCCCATTCATTCGGCTCTTCCACCTTGACCAAAATCTGACGCTCCAGATCCACGGCATAGTCCCAAAATAATTTCACCCGCTTCCTCACGGTACGGTCGAGTACATACAACGGGCAAAGCGTGACCTGCCCATCGACCATATGTAATTCAGTGTACGTCTCACACCGGTGAAACCCTTCCCACGTCAGCCGCATCCCTTCCCCATCGGATTCAAAGACCAAAGGATACTGGTTTCCCGCCGCTTGAAGATGTTGCGCCAATCGATCGCGATGAATGGAAAACGAATGGTAAAAATCGCCAATAAAATATGCCAGGGTTTCTGGCACCCCACGAAGCGTGTAGACACGTTGCCCATGATTGCGAACCGACAGCTCGGGGTACTGATCTCGGAGATGAATCACCAATTCAAAATCATCGGATTCGGGCGGGGCCGGGATTGGAGGAGAAAAAGGCGACCGGAGCAACTGCCCGCGTCCACTGCCACCGGACAATAACGCCCCTCGGAGTTTCTCTAGCCGGCCCGGTTGGTGCCGAGCCACTTTAAAATGAATGGGGTCGAGCAAGTTAATAATCGTCAACAAGGCACAGATCACATGCTTACACTGGGTAGTCGGTGCCCAAGCCGAACAGTTGCAGAGAAAATCCAGCTCATCGTCCAATAACATAAAATCAACCGCGTATCGCCGGGCTCCCTGCACAACCGCCGTTAAGAGAGAGCCGTCGTGCTCCCACCGAAAGGATTCAAGCCGTTCCTTATGGAAATAATCATACCCTCGCACCACATACTCTTTGGGAGCCAAGGTATAGACGATATTCGGCGGTAGCGCTTTGAGGTAATTGATCATGAAATTACGCTTTTAGATTTCTCGTAGGATTAAAAAAAGCCAAACTGAAAAAAGCCCAAACAGTCATTTATACCACATTGGGGTGAGGATGGAAGAGGGAATGGGAACGGAGTGTATTTTTTTCCAGTTTTTTCGTAACTACTCAGGTCAATTTTCTCTAGCCTGTTTTTCGCTGGACTAAC
>CAYMQW010000274.1:0-3889 GCA_964392595.1 uncultured Nitrospiraceae bacterium | reverse complement strand
GGCACACCAATATCTTACACGTCTTTTTTGCGCCCAACTGCCGTTTCTAGGTTGAACAGTTTATGCACTCGATCCATCCGTTTTGTTATGTCTTGTTCAAAAACCTTGGCACCATCCTGCCAGACTTTGGTGAGGTACCCGAGTCTCCTTGCCAGGTAGATCATATCTTCTGAGCCTGATTGTGGGAGAACCAAATCCTTGGCATTGCCCCGGACGATGCGAAGGCCATCAATGACTTTTCGCATAAAAACATAATCTTCTTGTAAGGTCTTCGATTCCTTCTTTGATACATGATTCGTGGATTCTAAGGCTTTGAGGGCCTCTAGCGTATTGGTTGTGCGTAGGGGTAGTTCATGGCTTCCATGTAATAACTGGAGGTATTGCGTGGTGTATTCAATATCAATTAACCCTCCTGCGCTATATTTGACATGGACTGATCCCTGGGGGACAAGCTCACGAATCTGACGATGTCGTAAGTGAAGGGCTGTATCGAGAGCCCAGGGTTCTGAACTATACACAAAAACGTCTCGATGGTCTTCAACGTGACGGCCGAGAATTGGGTCTCCAGCCACATGTCGGAGTTTGATCCACGCTTGACGCTCGAAGGGTGCGGCCCCGCCCTCCACGTGGTAATATTGTTGAATCTCTTCCAAGGAATTCGCGAGGAGCCCTTTCTCCCCATGCGGTCGAAGCCGAGTATCAATTTGAAAAATACCTTCCTGTTTAGCTTCAATCCAATGCAGAAATTCTTGAACCAGTCGTTCGTAGTATTCTCCAAAGATCGAGCGTTGGTGTGGAGGAGTGTGGGGATCCACATCATAAATAAACACAATCTCAATATCTGACGCGTATCCCAATTCACGCCCACCGAATTTTCCCAATCCACAGATGGTTACTGGCAGGAATTGATCATTTTTTGTTGGTGGCGGTTTACGGGATTGATTGACGACCGACTGTGCCTCTAATAATGCTTGGTCCAGGATCACTTCCGCTAAGGTGGTCAGGGCTTGGGAGAATATCGGAAGAGACGTACTCTGAAGAATATGGTTCATGTCGATGCGGAACAGCTCTTCATCCTTGAATTGATTTAGAATAGCTTTTCGCGTTTCAGGGGTTTTGGTTTTCCCAAGTCTTGTTCGTAGCGTTTCTGCCAATTGTTCTTTTGAAGGATGTCCACTGTGTGTGTGAACATCTTCGAAAATGGGGAGCAAATTTGTGTGTTGTCGTCTGAGAAGATCTTCCCACAAAAAATCACTGGTCCCGAATAATTGGGCGAGATTGGCTAAGGAGTCTTTCCGGGTCAACCAAGTAAATTTTTTCTTGGTGGGGTGGTCTTCTAGAAGCTGATCCAGAAATTGATCGAAATGATTAAGGGCCTTGGTCGGATCCGGAGCCCAGGTTAAAAAGTGAGTGAATTCTTTGATAAGGGCCGCAGCCACCATCAGTTCTTGTTGTGCATCGGCCGTCACAATTTTTTGACCCTGTCGGCTTCTGACGAAAAACCGATTTCGGACTCTTGTGCCATCGACTTCTATCATGGCTTTGGATAAATAGATGCCCCTCATGGTGAGAGCATTCCCAAAGGCATACAGGAAGGCTGGTGAGTCGGTGGATTGTATATCCATGACGGTGTCTTGGGGAGAAATCGAATTATTGAATTGAATCTCCACCGGATGCACCAAATTGGTCAACGAGGTTTTTCTTTTTCCAAGAGTTTCCACTAATTTTCGATTGACCCGTGTTCGAACGACTTGTGTGTGGCGAGCATTCAACATCTGTACCATCTCAATCAGTTCATGGGTGAAGGCTTGTTGGTCTTGCGCATTGAATGTGCATCCTGAGAGCACTTGCAGACGAAACACATCCACCACTTTTTTTCTTGATAAACCGGGATGCTGTGTCGGGCGTTGAACAGAAAAATTTCGAGATTTTAGATGGCGGATGTTGTGTCGTGCCGGATTTAATGATGGTGTTCCTTTATCGTGAGAAGTGAAAATGAATGCCTCCCGAATGTCCAAGCCATAGGCAGATAATAACCCACACACCGTGGCGAATTCGGCAAAATAGTCATAGGCCACGAGTGTGAGTTTAAACTGGGATGTGCCTTTTCCTGATTGGACGTTGAGTGCGCAGGGTTGATCGGGGGTTAAGTCATTGACTAACTGGATATGTTTCGCCACCGTTGTTTTGGGGAAATGGGAAAAATAATCTTGGTCCATCCGATCAAGAAAATCCTGAATCACGTCTGGAGCAACGTCTGGCAAGATTTTTTTCAGGGTTATGAGTGTGGGCAAGTTCGTCATGGTCGTGGAGTATACTGAAAATTGCTGGCATTGTACGGTCTCGACCAGCCTTCTATAATCGAAACATTGTGCGCCGCAATTTCTGTTATGACATCTTCTGATTCATCAACGACGATAACTTCTTTTGATCCCACGCCTCTTCTTCTGTCACCGGATTTGCCTGGGACCGAAATTTCTCGCCTCTTAGCCCCCTATGGATTTACAGATTGGGAGAAGGCCGATGCCAATTTGCAGTTGATGGCTGGGGTTCCACGAAGCCGCAAATTACTTGCGCTGATTCTTCAAGAATTATTGGACGCTGTTTCACGCACTGCTGACCCGGATCAGGCGCTCAATGATTGGGAACGGTTTCTAGAAGCCGGCAATGCCCGAACACAGGTTTTTAGCTTTTTGGGACAAACACCTCATCTCTTACAATTGCTCTGTGTGTTATTTGGGAACAGTCCGGCCATGGCTGAAACCTTGATCCTGTCCCCGACAGTGATCTATTGGCTAGAGGACGAGCGCATTCTTCAAAGACGACCCACAAAAAAACGTCTTCATGTGCTCTTATACGAAGCCCTGAGTCTCGTCAACACGTATGAAAGAAAGCTGGACGTCCTTCGGCGGTTTCATCGTCGTGAAATGCTTCGCCTTGGAGCTCGTGACTTGTTTCGTATTGCCAAGGTCCAAGAAACGTTCCACTCTCTCTCCCAACTAGCGGAAATCGTGATCCATGCGGCGTATCAGCTTGTGAAGGAAGATCTTCAGAGGCAACATGGTACTCCCCATCATATGAATTCAAAAGGACAAGAACAGAAGACAGGATTTGTCGTGCTCGGTATGGGGAAACTCGGGGGAGGTGAACTCAACTATAGTTCTGATGTCGATCTGGTTTACGTGTATGAGTCCAGTCAAGGCCACACAAATGCCGGGGGAGGTCAGACGTGCCTTTCCAACGAAGATTATTTCCAAAATTTGGCTAAAACACTGACGCAGGTAATGTCCGTCTCAACTTCAGAAGGGTGTTTGTTTCGGGTGGACTTACGTTTGCGACCTGAAGGGGCCATCGGTCCACTCGCCTGGACAATCAGCGAAGCCGTAAATTATTATCAGACTCGTGGACGAGCTTGGGAGCGGTTGGCTTTTTTAAAGGCACGGGCCATTGCTGGAGAACTCTCGATCGGAAAATCCTTCCTTCGAAAGATTCGTCCGTTTGTGATCGGGCAAGAAGAACAGGCCGCGCAAAATATTGTGAAGGCTGTCCGCTCGCTGAGGACCAAAATTCATCAAAAAGTGAATCGAAAAGGAGATGATGATCGTAACGTCAAACTGAGCCCCGGTGGTATTCGTGACATTGAATTTATTGTTCAAACCCTTCAATTGATGCATGTGGCTTTGGAACCTCAACTCTTTGAACCCAATACCCTCAAAAGTCTCAGGCTTTTGGTGGCGCATCAACATTTATTGCCAGATCAAGGTGAGAGGCTACAAAAACACTACCTGTACCTGCGAGACCTCGAGCATAAACTGCAGATGGTGCATGAACTTCAAACCCATACGTTACCGGTTCAGGAAACAGAAATCCTGAAATGTGCGATTCGGAT
>CAYMQW010000273.1:0-3909 GCA_964392595.1 uncultured Nitrospiraceae bacterium | reverse complement strand
CTATACAGATGGCTCTTTCTGGGCAGATTTATGCCGGGAGGGGTGAGTAGTTACCATTAAAGATAGTTTCGCGAGTGAGAATCCTATGAAGCGCCTTGGCACTCCGGATGAAATCGCGAAAGCTACTCTGTTTTTAGCTTCGGATGATTCCTCCTATATCACGGGCATTGATTTAACGGTTGATGGCGGGGTGACCCAACTGTAAGGAAACGAAGAATGGCCACGCACTATACCAAGTGCGTCCTTGGTGAAAAAGGAGGATGGTGACTGTGACATCAACGAAATTAAAAGTGAGAGAATTAGGATTGTATATCTCTCATCCTCGTTCCCCAGAAGAAACGGATCGTCCCTTTCCTGAACCCGGCGTATTTATCGTCAATGACAAGGGAAAAGCCCAAGTGATTGATTTATCCAACGCTCCGTTTGCCAGACCTGAATTGGAAATGGTTCTCCATGGATTGGAATACATCCGTGATCCTGAAGAGAACTATCCCATCAGGGGGACATACCCATAAAAGCCTTGGGGCGATCACAAAAGAATCATCTTTAGTTGATTCTGTTACTGTAGGTCGTGGGCTCTACGTGGGCAGGAGAAGCTGACAGGATCCCAGCAACCCATCAGTTAACTTGCCTTCTGGGTCTGGCTGATACTCCACAATGACTTGTTCTTGCTGTGCAGGCAAAATGCCGTGGTCGCGTAAAATCCAGTCTTTGGCATTCAGATCGTTGATGATGCCGATGTCGGGGAGGGTTTTACCTTTGAAATAGGTTTGCGTGACAAACTCGGGGTGGCCCTTGGCGCGAATGGAAAAGTGGAGATGGGGCGGGCGGTACCAGTCATCCGTGGCAGGATAAAAGCTTGGCAGCACGGTTTTAAATAAAAAATAGCCGTGTTCATCCGTGATGGCCTTTCCCCAATACTGAAAATATTCGTCATGGATACGTTCCATGGGCTTTCCCGTTTT
Organism: uncultured Nitrospiraceae bacterium; assembly: GCA_964392595.1. Classification (GTDB taxonomy): domain Bacteria; phylum Nitrospirota; class Nitrospiria; order Nitrospirales; family UBA8639; genus Nitronereus. The sequence goes on along the minus strand of CAYMQW010000273.1, from coordinate 2,944 downwards.
AGGATGTGGAAATTGTTGCAGAGCCGAATCATCCCCCTTGTGATTGTATCTTCCAGAAAAATTGGCCTGCCACAGTAACACCGTGGCTCCAGCCATTGGCTGGCATACATCCGAGCCCGAGGAAGAGGTTTCCAACATCTGGCCGCGAAAATAAATAACCTGCATATGCACTTGAAAAGCCCGAACCCTTGAGATACTTATATGCGTATTGGATTACCCAAAAGCCTTCGAGAATTGGATAAAGCCTTCTGCTCCAGCGCGTACTCGAACACTCGATACGGATTAAACCCACTCCCTACAAGGAAATAGTAGTTCAAAAATCAAAGGGCCTTTCAAGTGCATATGCAGGATAAATAATTTGCCCCTGCGCTTTTCCCGATTTTCCTTTTACCCAGGTGAGGTCATTGTCATTGGTTAAAATGAAGGGAAGGCTTGTATCCTCGCCTTCGCGTATGGGAAATGACACGACATGCTCAAAAGAAAAAAAGGGGCCACGCGTTTGTCGTGGCGTTGCCGTTGAGGGACATGCGGCGGAGAGCGCTATGCCGGATGTCACGAGGAGTCCTAACGTACTCGCGCCAAATTGTAGGAGCCTACGGCGCGTGATGCTGTTAGGTGGTCGAGGGAAATTGACTTGATGTGAAATCTTCATGCGTCTCCGGACTTATCCATGGAAAAAGTCTTCTCGAATGACCTTACCATTTTCCCAAGTTTGAAGGGTGACTTGTTCCATGACCACCCGACTGCCACCCTTAAACGTCACGTCAAACGTCCATTCCACGGCGGCATGGTTCCCATCGACGAGGATACGGCCCACTTTGGCTCCATGAAATTCTTGAACGTTCCCCAGGAATTCTAATTCGTACTCCCGGTTTTTTGCCTTGCCCACGCGCTCCTCTTTCTTATTCTCGCTCATCACCACGTCATCTGCATAGTAGTCGTCGAAGGTCTCCAAAATTTTCCCGGCTAAAATGCCATCAATAACTGCCTGGACGTTGTTGTTGATGCTCATGATTCAATCTCCCTTTACGGTTGTTGAAAATGCCCGCCAGCGTCGTTCTCGACCCTTTGCCGTGCTCACGTACTAATCTCGCTCCGCTCGTCAAAACGTCTGTGGCTTTTGCTGGACGAACATTTTGAACAACCTTTTCTAATATTAGTGTTGCAAAGTTAAGACTGTGATATCTGCCCCATGCGTCCGCCTTGATAATCTGCAAAGGCTTGTTGCAGTTCCTCTTTTGTGTTCATCACAAAGGGCCCATACCGGGCCACTGGTTCACCGTGTGGAATTCCGCCCAAAACGAGAAACCGTGCTGGGGTGTGTTGCTTCGTCGAGACCGCCAACTGAATGGTCGAGCCAGTGGTAAGGATGGCCAGTTGGCCATTTTCTACTTCTTGGCTTTCTGACCCCACCAACACGTTTCCGGAAAAGACGTAGACCCCCACGTTGTGGTCTGGACTGATTTCAATCGAGATGCGACCTCCAGGTTGTATCGTCCAATCGTGATACACCATGGGTGTATGAGTGTCGATGATGGCCTCAGCCCCTAATGCCTTCCCTGCAATGACTCTGACTTCGGCTAAACCATCCGGTGAAGTCGCGGTGGGTATCTGATGCTGCGCGACTTCCTGATATCGAGGTTGAGTCATTTTTAATCGTGCGGGAAGATTCACCCAAATTTGAAAGCCGTGTATGAGGCCGCCGTTGTTGAGCATTTCCTGAGAAGGCATTTCGGAATGGACCACGCCGGAGCCTGCTGTCATCCACTGCACATCGCCTGGTCTTAACACGCCTTGATGCCCAGCCGAATCCTTATGTTTCATTTCGCCTTCCAGAAGATAGGTCACCGTTTCAAAGCCGCGGTGGGGATGGTCGGGAGCTCCAACCGCTTCCCCTGGCGCGTATGAGACTGGACCCATTTCGTCAAGGAGAAGAAAGGGATCTAAGAGATCAAGATCCTGGGAAGGAAAAGGGCGTCGCACGATGAAACCACCTCCTTCTGTTTGCCGATAAGCCATCACAATGCTTTTCACTCGGCGTGGTTCGGGTATGTGTGATGGTTCCATGGTATCGTGTCCTTCTTGTGTATTCAGTGGGGTAAGGGTCGCGGCTTGTGTCATGGTTGTGTGCCTCCTCTTTTAGCAATTCCTTACACTGGTCTGCCTGATGTATGCGAAGAGGTAACGCGTATTCTGTACTCATCAGGTCCCTTCAGGTAAAAATTATCGTGGATTCGTCCTGTTTCGATATCTGATGGAGCCATGCCAAAGTCCACGCAGCGTTGTCGCGTTTCTTTAATGTCATCCACCATCAAATCGAAATTGGGAGTCTGGTTCGGCTCAATGGTGGCACCATTTTCCAGTGTCTCCAAAACCAAGTGTGTACCACCGCGGAGTTCGAGGACGGCAAAGTCATGATCGTGGTGAATGTGGCGCATTCCCAATTGAACAAAGTAATCCACAGCTTGCGGAACGTTCGTGACGAGCAAATCAACATGGCCAATCGCTACTCCTGGCGAGATTTCTGGTTTGGGTGTCGTTGCTGTTGTCATGTCTTCCCCCTTTCTTTGGTGTTCAGTGAGGAAATGATTAGCGTTATGGAACGACTTAAGTATCAATCAATATAGTACTAGTTAAAACAAAAGTCAAGGTGTTGGTAAAATATGCCATCTCCACGGAGTATCTTCGTCGTGAGGCGGGAGGCGAGATGTTATGCAATCAAAGTGTTGGTTTTATCTGGTTGTAGAGATTTTTGGTTCGGTCACGAGTTGTCGGATCGACGAATGTACGGCTTAACACCGAATGCCCTTCCGGACTAAAATGATTGTCAATAGGATTAAAGAGATCTTTCGAGGTGGCCTCCTTCAGAAACATGTAGTACGGTTCGTAGTAGGGGATGCCGGCCGTTTCCAGTTCCTTGGCTAAAAGAGGTACTAGGGGATGG
>CAYMQW010000272.1:0-3914 GCA_964392595.1 uncultured Nitrospiraceae bacterium | reverse complement strand
CCGAAGATTGGATGCGAGATTGGTCAAGTTATTTTCTCGCGGGTCCTTAGTCGATCCTTTACGGTGGAGGGATCTGTTCATTTCCAGGAAGAATAACCATGCCAAAAGCTTTAGCCATTCTGGGAACTGCGTCTGATGTCGGGAAAAGCCTGGTGTCTGCCGGACTAGGACGATTGTTGTATCAAAAAGGGATTAATGTCGCGCCGTTTAAGTCGCAGAATATGTCCTTGAATTCATTTGTGACTGTGGATGGCGGGGAGATGGGGCGGGCACAAGTGTTACAAGCGCAGGCGTGCGGCTTGTTGCCCCATGTGGATATGAATCCCATTCTGCTCAAACCTGAAGCCGACCATCGCTCGCAAGTGATTGTCCAAGGAAAGGTCTGGGGCAGTTATGATGCCAAGGGATACTTTGGCTGCAGGCCCGAGTTATTTCGTTTTGTGCAAGAGAGTTATTCACGGTTGGCGGCACGGCATGATGTGTTGATTATCGAAGGTGCGGGGAGTGCGGCTGAGGTGAACTTGCGAGATCGCGATTTGGTCAATTGGCCTGTGGTGGACATGGCAGATGCGTCCGTCATTTTGGTAGCGGATATTGATCGGGGTGGGGTATTTGCGCAAATCATCGGAACTCTGGATTTGTTGGAGCCGCACGAGCGTCGGCGAGTCATCGGTGTGATCGTTAATAAATTTCGTGGAGACCGGCGATTGTTTGATGATGGCGTCCGAATCCTTGAGGACCGGACAGGTGTCCCCGTTTTAGGGGTTGTGCCGTTCCTTCGACAGCTCGAACTGGATCAAGAAGATAGTGTGACTGTCGATTCGAAGGACGCCAAATCCTTTTCCACCCAGACTGTCAACGTGGCAGTGGTGTTGCTTCCGCATCTGAGCAACTTCACGGACTTTAATGCGATTGCCGCGGAAGATGATGTCGCGTTTCATTACATCAAACGACCCGAACAACTTAAGGGCGCGGATGTGGTGATCCTTCCTGGAACAAAAAATACGATTGCCGATCTTCGGTATCTGTTGGACCAGGGATTTTTCAAAAAATTTGCTGTACATGTTCGAGAGAAAAACGGGGAACTGGTGGGCCTTTGTGGCGGGTTTCAAATGTTGGGCAAGAGGGTGGCTGATCCACAGGGAGTTGAGGAGGGAGGGGAAATCCAAGGTCTCGGTTTTTTGGATATGACGTCCGAGTTATTACCGGATAAACATACCTCTCAAGTGACTGCTCAGCCTTTGTTTTTACCGGGCACGTCGGACTGTCGTGTTCTGGGCTATGAGATTCATATGGGGATCTCGCATCGATTCTCGGGTTCCGCTTGTTTTCAAATAGATGAGAGGTCTGGTGGGCGTGAAGGGGAATCGCAAGTTGATGGCGCGATATCGAGCGATGGGTGGGTGTGGGGCACGTACATCCATGGTGTGTTCGACCAGCCAAGGTTTCGGCGATCGTGGCTCAATCGTATTCGGCAACGAAAAGGTTTACCGGCTCTCGACGTGTCAGTTTCCCAGTCTGTTTCACGACGTATGTCCACAGCCCTTGATCGTTGGGCTGAGCACGTGGCACAGCACGTGAACGTCCCACATATTCTTTCGTATTTGGGCGTCGATGATAAGAATAATTAACTAGGTAAAAAACGTTGTTAAAAGGAATCCCTACTCTCGTTGACTTTTAAGCGATGAGTGTGTAATTTGCAAGTAACTTGCATTAGTGTGATCCTTGAATGCATTGCTCCTGTGCTTGGAGTTTGGTCAGCCATCATGAAAACCACATTAAAAGATGAATTACGGGCTGCCGGCAAACGGATGACGCGAACCCGAAAAGCCGTGCTGTCGGTTCTTGAAGACACAAAGCTTCCCTTAAGCGCGACTGAACTCTTTGGCCAATTACAGAAAGACCAGGTCGCGATTGATCTCGTGACAGTCTATCGCAACTTAACCGCATTAAAAGAACTAGGGCTAGTCACACAGTTGGAGCTGCATCAAGAAGGGCAGTTTCGCTACGAAATTAAAGAAGGCCGTGAGCACCACCACCATATTCGATGTAAGACGTGTGGTCGTATCGTTGACTTGCTCTTGTGCCCATTGAAAAAACTCACGGCCCTGATTGAGCGAGAAACTCGGTTCATTGTCGGGGATCATTCGTTGGAATTTAGTGGGTGGTGTCCCAAGTGCCAGTAGCGTTTACCTGTAGTGTTTGCCAGTAACGTTTGCCAATAACGTTTGAATGAATAGGAGCAATATGTCGGCGTTAGGCGTTAAATTATCCAAAGCCGGTTCAATGATTTCTCTGATATGTGCGGTGCATTGCGCGTTGACACCGTTGGTGTTGCTGGCGCTTCCCTTGCTGGCGGCTCAATATGGTGGGGCACTAGAAGGTCTGTTTGGCGCGGTATTTTCGCATTCCTTCGAATGGGTATTTTTAGGCGTGATTGTGGTCATTGCCGGGTTTGGTGTGCTGGCGACATATCCGGTCCATGGCGATCGGCGTCCGGCCATGTTGACCGTCGTGGGTTTTCTGATTTTGCTATCGACACGGCTTTTTGTCGAGCCTGGAACATCATTGGAAATTTCAGGAGATTTAATCGGTGCGTCGATCATCGCCTGGGGTGGATTTCTCAACCGGTCGCTGTGTCATTGTCATGGCTGTCATGATGAAGGTGCCGACGTGGTGTTTTCCGACGGCGGAGAGCCGAATTCTGCCACGGCTTCAACCGTGCAGTAAGTAGGAATTATGATCTGGGTGTTTAATAATCAGTTGTTTGCGTGAAATCGTTGAGGCACTCATGCCAGAGTGGTTAACATTTATCATTGAGCTATTTCGATCCGGACAAGGCGTTCCCTTCATCGCCGTATCGTTAGTGGTTATCCTTTCCCTCTATTTCTTTGGTCTCATCCTGGCCATGGTCTTTCCAGTCTGGCGTCGCTATCGCGACCCACATCAGTAGGTAGGCAATAGAACCATTTTTATATATTTTTCTATCCCACATTTCGCACATCTTGAGGGGGTAGTTTTGGATTTTCCCATTGCCCCTATCGTAATCCGATTTACGGATAGGCCGCAACTGGCACCTCTATTAACCCGGCAATTAAATATGTTACGCGAGAAGCCCATGGAATAAGGGTTTTAGAGCAAAAAATGCACGCTAAATTATTGCCGGTTTAATAGCAATTTGAGCCCCTGCTTCTGGATGTCGGTGAGTTCAGCGGGAAATGTCATGGTGTTCTCACCCGCCGTGACTTCGTATCGCTCGACGTTTCTCAAGAGTCTCACGATATCGAAGAGCGTTGGAGAGGGACAGGCTCTATTCTCTGGATAGATGGGAAGGGAAGTGATTCTCTTCTTCCGCATCGCCAGGCGAAGCTTTCTCTCGATGAGCGCGGCGACCATCAGCGCCATGACATGCATGTGCAGAAAAGCGACGACTCGTGCGGCTTTTTTGAGGTAGACCGGTGCTATCTCTTGATAGGTCTTGATCTGCGAATGGCGCTTCTCGAGAAACGGTTGAAACTTGTAGATTGCAAGGCCCTTCTTGGCAGAGTGCGTTGTCGGGTTCAGATTGGTGCTCAGCGGAAAGACTCCATCCGTTTTTTCTTCTGCGCTCACAGTGAGTTTGTCGACACCGAACATGATCGCGCAAACCGGTTTCCAGGTGAGCTGCCGTGGACTGTCTTTGGTCGGACGACCCTGTCTTCTGATTACGTGCGTGTATAGGCTTGCGTCGCGTGAATCTCCTAGTGGATCAGCATCTCGTATCCTTCGTCCTTGAGCAGGCGGTCGATTTGTTGTGAGAGCTGCTTGTGTCGCGTGAGGTTGTAGGGGGGACCGTTGTTTGAATATTTGGCATTGTTAGTAAAGTATAGATTCTAGGGTCCCGTTCCATTTGAGCATTAACAGCATCACGGACT
>CAYMQW010000271.1:0-3921 GCA_964392595.1 uncultured Nitrospiraceae bacterium | reverse complement strand
TTGGCTCGGGCCACCAGCCGTACCGACGTCATTCGACTCGACGCGGCTTTGTCGAGTTCAACTCTCTCCAGCTCACTCAGTGAGATGAAAATTTGTGCTGGCATTGCCATAACCTCCTGACCAATCGATCATGCATGCCATTACAGCATATCTCTATATAGTTTAGGACACTATGCTAGAAACTAGCGGCTATTTTTTCGAGCAATCAGCAACTGACTATGTTTTTTCGAGCCGAATGACTCGTTCAAGAACTTTTCTTCTCGCGGGATGATAGGCAGGCTTTCCTTCAGTCAGAGCTAAGAAGGTGTGATAATGGTCTACCGCACGTTGGAGGTTGCCTTGCACTTCGAGGGAATAGGCAAGATTCAGTTGGACTTCCGGTAATTGAGGAGCAATTAGTTCGGCCTGCCGAAGTGCCTCCAGGGCTTCTCCGAATTTCCCTTGTTGTTGACTCACTAATGCACGCTGGACCCACAATTGAGGCACCGTGGCATTTCGAGCGAGCCCTTCCAAAAACGAGTCCTCGGCTCCCTTCCATTGACCTAGTCCTAATTTCGCCGTCCCTAGCCAAAACCATGGCTCCCAGGTTTCTGGAGGTTTGACAAACAACGGTTGCAGCACGGTTACCGCCTGTCCATATCGTCGCTTTTTGATTAGGTATTTGGCTTGGACTATTTTAGCCTCAAGAGGGGTCGCGTTCCGAGGAATCGGAGGAAGCAAGGTTTCGGAGCGCTGGGGTGATTCCGCCTGCAACTTGGCCACTGAAGGCTGAGAGCCATTTGAGGAAGCGGTAGGCAATGGCGATGGATCAGGTAGAGCAAGTTTCGCAACTTGCGGATTTGCCTGTGCTGAGGTCTGTGTTTCTGGTTGCGCGGAGAGGACCACAGGTTTTTCAGAGACCTCGGATGGTGGGAGCACTTCCGAAGAGGCCAGATGTTGCGGGGAGGCCTTTGGAGTTTCGACAATCTCGGTTGGATCAGAATCCCCGCTCGAATCTTCCGATACAGGAGTACCCGTCTCTGACGATTCTTTTTCAGGTGTTGGCTCAGGGATCGCTTCCACGACCTGGGAAGTCGCGGGTTCCACGGGATTCACCTGCGGTATCGGTTCTGGGCTTCTATCGTGCTCCGGACTCACTCGGGCGACATCCGGCATGAGGTTGAGTCCCCACAGGTAAGCCCCAATCCCCACGCCCCCAAGCGCCACTATAATTAATGACACACGAAGAATATTTCGAATGGTATGTACAGGAGTTTGAGGCGAGAGAATTTCTGGTTTGGGAGAATCCGAAAAACTCGAAGGCTCGGTTCCCATCGAAGGCTCAGAATTTCGAGACAGTGGAGCCCGCTCAGTCTGCAAACGATTCAGCGCATCGGTGACAATACTCATAGTTGGTTGCTAGTCGCTGATTGCTCGTCGCTAGTGAAGAGAAATCGCTGCCCGCTTCTCATTTTTTACTAGCAACTAGCGACGTTTTTTAGTTTAACCCGGCAATTTCTCGCTTGGCTCGCAATAACATCCACGAGTTCACGTCAAAACGTCGTCCGGCGTAGGCCGCCAAGAGAGCACGGTCGCAGAGTTGGTTGATCCGACGAGGCACTCCGCCACTGATGTAATGGGTCAGCATCATGGCCCGATGCGGAAATTGAAGCCGGGCATGCCTGCCGGCGACGTGGAGTCGGTGCTGGATGTACTGCATGGTGTCATGCCACTCAAAGGGCATCAGCCGAAACCGAACACTGATGCGTTGCGACAGGGGACGAAGCAGCCGACTTGACAACATTCGTTCGAGTTCGGGTTGGCCGACAAATAGTAGGCACATTAGTTTTTCTTTTTCCGTATCCAGATTGGACAACAACCGCAGCCCTTCCAAAACCTTTGAGCTTAACCGATGAGCCTCATCCACCAATACAGCGACCCGCTCCCCACTTTCTGCCAGCTTGAGAAGTACATTCGGCAACACGCGCTGTAACCCGCCAATACTCCGATCCTCTGGAACTTCCCCGGTGAGATCTTGATAAATCGAGGTCAAGAGATCCGCATATGACTGGTCAGGATTTAGCAGGTAGGCAAACCGTACGCCCTCAGGCGGATGGCGAAGCAGGTACCGACAGAGCAAGGTTTTGCCCACCCCGACTTCACCCGTAAGCATGGTCAGTCCTCCGCTCGCGATACCAAACCGAAGGTGATCCAAGGCTTCTTGATGATGCTGGCTTGGAAAAAAATAATCCGTATCCGGGGTAATGCGAAACGGCGGTTCTTCAAACCCCAGTTGCTCATAGCACAGTTGCAAATCAGTGTTCATCTCTAGGTCGCCTTGATGATTCGGGCTGTGAGGAATATGACCAGTTCGGTCTTGCGTTTCACTTGATAGGTGCCTTTAAATAACCGCCCCAACCATGGAATGTCTCCCAACACCGGAACTTTGCGCTCGGTATCCGCAAGCTGATCCTGAATGAGTCCGCCAATGATCACCATCTCCCCATCTCGCACTCGGATTAACCCTCCTGTTTGCTTGACATCGATGACGGGAGCCGTGGACCCATTTGTCGATGTGACGGTATCCGTAAGAGTCGTGATAATGGGAGTGACATCCATCATGATCCACCCATCATGGGAGATCTGCGGTGTCACTGATAGCACGAGTCCTGTGGTCACCGTGATGACTTGTTCCGTGACAGTATTTCCTGCCCCCGAGGTGCCTATCGTGGTGGTGGAAGTAAAGAATGATTGATCCGTCCCTACCTTTATCAAGGCCGGTTGATTATTGAGGGTGAGAATTCTCGGTTGAGAGATGACTTTGACTTCTCCCTGTTCATGCAGCGCATTTAAAACACCCGCGAAACTTCCGTCGGAGAAAGAAATCGCGGCGGTTGCAGCTTTGACGGGGAATCCCCCAGCCGCGACCGTAATAATATTCGTAAGAGTGATGCTACCACTGCCACTTTGTCTATTAAACTTGATCTGATTCCAATCGAGCCCCAAACTGTAATCATCTCTCAGGGAAACTTCATAAATACGCGCTTGAATCTCAACCTGCCGGTACAACGATTGGCGCACGTTCACGAGAAACATACTCGCTTCTTCAACGCGTTTGTGGAGGTCCGTCACTTGGATTGTCCCGGATAGCCGATTGATCACTACCCGACCATCTTGAGACAATATGGCTTTAAGCTGTGTCTCAAGTTCTTCCCAAAATTTAATTTGATCTTGTTGGCTCAGCGTCACTTCACCGGCATTTTGGCCTCCTGATGTGACCTGGGCTTTATTACGACCCGACCCCCCACGTTCGAGACGTATGTAGTCGAGAGTGAACGTTCGCGTTTCCAAGCGGCGAACGATAATCAGCTCGTCTCGCTTCTCCCAATAATATCCATGCGTCTCCAGCAGCGCGACCATGGCCTTGTCTAATGACAACCCCTGAAAATCGATTGTGACCTCGCCGACTACATCGGGACCGACCACCATATTGAGTTCATTGACTCGGGAGAACAGGCGCAACGCATCGGCCAAGGGCATATCCTGGGCACGAAAACTAAACATCTGCTTTGGGGATCCATCCGTGTTGAGTCCTTCCCCCGGTTTCCCCAGAGACATTCGTTCCTCAAGAGAAAATGGTTGAGGCGAGGCGGCAGTAGTCGGCTTCCCTGCATCATCCTGACTGGGAAGGTTCCCACTCGGGCTCTCGGAGGCAGTCACGCCAGCCGGCGTGAGTTGTGTGGGTGCTTCCGATGCTGGTGGCAGTTCCGGCGGAGTAGCACAGCTACCCAAGACTGCAGCCATGACGAGTATAGGGGCAAACCCTCGGAATTCATGCCAGGGCCTGTTGAACATTTCACTCCAATAGCCAATACAAGCTCCAGATGAGCCTCCTATCATCAAGAGGAGGAAATGTTCAAAAAAGTCCGTCCAGCCCTGTCC
>CAYMQW010000270.1:0-3926 GCA_964392595.1 uncultured Nitrospiraceae bacterium | reverse complement strand
TCTTGCGAAAATTGCTGCGCGTAGGCTGTGTCGACTTCGGCCCAGGGAATGTGCTTCGCAAGAATCACCCACCGGTTGTCACTGCGAAGTTTGCCGCCAAAGGGCAAGACGAAATCTTCAAAGACGAGTTGATTCACATGGGGTTTCCTCTACATGGGTTCTCCTCGTGCAAGCTTTTAGTGAAGAGGGGATGACTTTCTGTGCACGTGTCCCCTGTTCTTACATGCAGAAGGCTACTCAAATCAATGGGATGAGCTTTTATCAGCAAGCCCTAAGTATCAAAAGGTTTGTGCAACAGGCTCCTTGTCCAGTTATTTACAGAACACTACACTAGCGTGCTTTCGCACCCACTGCCGTGGGTCCTTCGACGAACTCTGGAATAAAATGGTGGGCACTACTAAGGTAGAAAAATTGGCGGCTAGTTGTCTTTTAGAGCAGCAATAACATCAAGGACGGCCTTTTTCCCGTCTCCAAAGAGCATCAACGAGTTATCCATGGCGAAAAGCGGGTTGGGAATGCCGGCAAATCCTGGACTGAGGCTTCGCTTGATCACGACAACCGTCTTGGCTTTATCCACATTGATAATGGGCATGCCAGCAAGGGCGCTGGTGGGGTCGGTTCTAGCCAACGGATTCACCACGTCATTGGCTCCAATGACCAAGGCTACGTCGATTTGATCGATATCCTGGTTAATTTCGTCCATATCTTTGAGTGATTCATACGGTACATCAGCCTCTGCTAACAATACATTCATATGTCCCGGCATTCTTCCTGCGACCGGGTGCACACCATAGTCGACTTGAATCCCACGTTCCTCGAGCATTGAGGCTAAGTTGGCAACGGAATGTTGCGCTTGGGAAACGGCCATCCCGTACCCTGGGATAATGGCCACTCGCCGTGCAGCATCAAACAGGAGAGCGACCTCGTCCGCGGATGCTGATTTCACTCGGCCAGTGTACACTTCGTCAGATGAGGCCCCTCCACCCGTTGGAGCAAGAACCCCAAATAGGACGTTGAAGAGGGATCGGTTCATGGCTTTGCACATGATGCGTGTTAGAATAATGCCCGAAGCACCAACCAGAGATCCAGTGATGATCAATACGTTATTTGACAAGATAAACCCTGTCGAAGCCGCGGCGAGTCCGGAATAAGAATTCAATAGCGCAACGACCACGGGCATGTCTGCTCCGCCAACGGGAATCACCAACAGGACACCCAGGGCTGAAGCCGCGAGAACCAGGAGCCAGTAGAAGAATACGTTAGTCGGATCCATGACCACTCCGACGCTTAAGGCCAGAGCGAGAATGGCGAGGCCGGCATTGATGACTTGCTGGCCGGAAAACAGGACAGCTCTATCCCCGACAAGTCCCTTGAGTTTCCCAAAAGCCACGAGGCTTCCCCAAAACGTGACCGCGCCAATGAGACCTGATACCGCGACGGCGATCGTCGTCTGAGTCATGGGAGTAGCACCATGCAGGGTGTTTTCGATGATAGCCGCGCCTGCGACTAAAACCGAAGCAATGCCTCCAAATCCATTAAAAGCGGCGACAAGTTCCGGCATCGAGGTCATTTCTATTTTCACTGCCAACACGACGCCGATTGCCGTGCCAATAACAATCCCGGCCAGGATGTATTCGAATCCCACAATGTTTTTGTTCAGCAGGGTAATGACAATGGCGAGAAGCATCCCGCAGGCACCAAGAAGATTCCCTCGAACTGCGGTGCGGGGATGAGTCAGCCCCTTGAGACCAATAATGAACAGGCCTGCCGAGACCAAGTAGCCCATATTTAGAAGTAATTCGGTCATGTGTTAGGCTTTTCTTTTGAACATTGCCAACATGCGGTTTGTGACCATGAATCCGCCAACCACGTTAACGGTGGCAAAAACCACGGCAAGCATTCCCAGGGTCGTGGTGATGAAAGTGTGCTGAGCCCCGGAAGACAGAATCGCGCCTACTAGGGTAATCCCGGAGATGGCATTAGCTCCTGACATTAGCGGGGTATGAAGGGTTGGAGGAATTTTCGTGATAATTTCAAAGCCGATAAAAATTGCCAGCACAAAAATCGTGATCCCTGAAACTATATCCATGGCGTCCTATGTCTCCTCTGACCGTCTTCCAGCCAATGGGCCTAAAATTTCGCGAACTCGTGCATTCACAATATTCCCATCACGGGTCAACATGGTTTCCTTGGTAATTTCATCTTCAGAATCCAGGGTCAACTCTCCCTTTTTGACTAAATGCAAGAGGAAGGTTGCGATATTCTTGCTGTACATTTGGCTGGCATGATAGGGAACCATTGACGTAAGGTTTCCTTGCCCGATAATCGTGACCCCATGAGCCACCACGGTCTGATTCTCCTTGGTCAGCTCACAATTCCCGCCACGCTCGGCAGCCAAATCAACAATGACCGACCCAGGTGTCATACCTGCAACCATGTCCGCCGTGATGAGGATTGGAGCTTTTTTCCCCGGGACGACGGCGGTGGTGACCACCACATCACTGGAAGCAATCACTTTGCCCAAGAGGTCGCGTTGTCGTTGATAGAACTCTTCATCTTGGGCTTTGGCATATCCGCCTTTATCTTCGGAGTCACCGGTTTCTAACGGGAGATCAACAAATTTCGCACCAAGGCTTAACACCTGTTCCTTGACAGCCGGGCGAAGATCGTACGCTTCAACCGACGCACCAAGCCGACGTGCCATGGAAATAGCCTGTAACCCAGCCACACCAGCTCCAATAATGAGTACCTTGGCTGGTGCCACCGTACCGGCTGCCGTCATGAGCATGGGAAACATCTTTGGCAAGGCATTAGCGGCCATTAGCACGGACTTATACCCGGCAATGGTTCCCATGGAAGAGAGCACATCCATACTTTGAGCCCTGGTAATTCTGGGCATGAGTTCCATCGCGAACGCCATGACTTTTCGGGCATTCATGTCTCGAAGGGCGTGAGGATTGGAGAGGGCTTCTGCCATGCCAATTATCAATTGACCTGCCTGCATCAAGGGCAAATCCGTCTGACCTTGTTCAGGATTGGCCCCAAGAAGACGAACTTGAACGATGATTTTTGAGGCCTCGAATAACTGAAGTCGTGAAGTGGCAATTGTGGCCCCTTTTTCTTCATAGGCCAAATCGGGATACCCTGAATCAGCCCCAGCCCCGCGTTCAATCTGCACTTCCATTCCTCCTTTTTGGAGAGAAGGGATAATGGCAGGAACTAAGGCTACACGTTTTTCGCCAGGATATGTTTCTTTAGGGACACCGACAATCATTGCGCATACTCAAAGTCGTAAATAAAACTATGAACAATTATCTATTCTGGCAAACTTGTCAGGATTACCATATGTGGTCAGCCAGGGTCAATGCCCAGTCTCTTCCAGGGTGCACGTCAAAATTATGTGCCGTGGATTATGGGTTTGTTTTCCTTGTTAATTCTGATAGTATTGTAGATATCAGAAGGAGGTTATCATGGCAGACCCAACGTCGAAGCTTGAGGCGGAGCGATCCGCAATTTTACACGATCTCGCCACAACCGGCGATATGCGCCAAGGTTCTCTCACCGAGTGCTACAGGAGCTGCGGGAAGCCAACTTGCGCCTGTGCCGCACCTGATCACCCGGGACATGGGCCCTATTACGCCTTCACGAGGAAGGTGCATGGTAAAACGAAGACACAGCAGCTTCGCCCAGGCCCACTTCTCACCAAGATTGACCGCGAGGTCGAGACATACCGAGAGTTTCGAGCGGCTTGCAAGCAGTTGCTCGACATCAACGAGGTTATCTGCGACGCTCGACCGGTCGAGCCTGCGGGAGAGAAAAAAAACGACGCTCAGGGCTGTCATCGAGACCGAGGTCATCAGTGAGATCGAAAGGGCTTGTCAAGTTAATTGTGTAACTGAGTTAGAATTAATCTCTTGTTGGCACTC
>CAYMQW010000269.1:0-3946 GCA_964392595.1 uncultured Nitrospiraceae bacterium | reverse complement strand
AAAATGGCGTCTTCAGCACCGTGCTCGCTTCCCTCACTAATGTAAGTCCTGATGGCACGACTGCTAATATGGTCGTTCCAGCCACTGCCACCACAGGCTTATGGGCTCTCAGTGGGAGCACGTTGGCGGGTGTCCCCGTCCAAATTATTCCGACGACCTCCAGCATTGATGGGACTGTGACCATAGGTGCACCCGTCGATGTCTTAGGGGGTGGCTTTCAGGAGGGTGCCACCACGGTCCTCTTTCCCGGAGCTGTTGGTCCTGTTGTCGCGAGTGATGTTCTTTTCAGCAATGATCGTTTGACCGTCACGGTTCCGCCTGGTGTGACTGGTGGGACTCTCACGGTAATGACTCCTGGTGGGACCAGTAATGGTGCGTCGGTGGGTATTGCTGTTTTAGTGGCGATTAATTCCGTGGCTCAAACTGGCACACCCTTCGATACGAATTTGCCCTCGGTGACCTGTTGTTCAATCGTTGATATTGAAGGCTTAGGTTTTGAGCTGGGGCTTGACTTACTTTTTACCACAACGGACCATGAGGGGATCCAAGGAACGGAATTAGCACCCATTACTTCTGTGAGCCCCGATGGGACAACAGCCCGCGCCAATCCATCAAGCAACGTGACAACGGGTTTGGCCTCGTTAGGGTCAGGGTCTGTCTTTCTGCAAATCGTCCCTAGATTAGATGCAATAGAGGATCTCGGTTCAAATATCTTTGAGCCTGGAACGGACATTCTTCTTAACGGATCAGGCTTTAAAGAGGGGGCGACGACCGCATTCTTTGAAGGGGCTCCAGATCCTGTCCCAACGTCGACTCTTGTTGGATTTAACAGGCGCCTTAGAGTGACCATTCCTAACGGCGTGACCTTGGTTCCACCGGGGAATAAGACTGTTATCACGGTCACATCTGATGGAGGCACTAGTAGAACTCTTCCAGTGAGTCACCCGCTTCTTGTTGGCAGCAGTGATGTGGCCCCGGAGGGTACGCCTCAAGTTCCGACTGATCCTTCCGCCATTATCGGACAAGTGGTTACGCTCACCGGGAGCGGCTTCACGACGAATACACGCATCGTCAATAAGGAGTTTAATTCAACGGGGAGCATTATCACTCGGCTTAAGCTGCCGCTGAGTGTTAGTCCGGATGGGACAAGTTTAACCCTTCAAGTACCTATCAGGACGATCACCAATGTGCTGACCGTTCAAGATAAACATGTACTTCTTGGATCGGGCACCCTTCCCCTTCAGATTGTGCCCACGATTAACACCAATGCCACAGGAACACTCGATCCGGGGAGCCAGCTTCAACTTTCAGGCACTGGATTTGATCTGACATCTACCCAGGTCCAATTCTCTGGTGTCGCCACCCCCGTTCCCGCAGACTCAGCAGAGATCATAGCGAGTGCTGGGACGAGCACGTTCGTCACGGTTCCTTCTGGCGTCGATCCAAACGGAGTGTTGTTCATCATCACTCCCGGCGGACAAAGCGATCCTTTTGATCTGACGCTTCTGGGTGGGGGCAATACGGAGATTGAACCCAACGATACTCCAGCGACCGCAACGGTGATCACCGGTGTTCTAGCGAATGGTGCCCCTGTCACCATCGATGGCGTTTTCAATCCCAGTGGTGATCTTGATTTTTATCGATTAGAAGTGACGGAGGCACCGCTTGGGCCTTTTTATCATGGAGAGGTTACATTGAAGGATGCTCAAGGGCCCACCTTGAATGTACTGCTCACAGTTCTTGCTCCTGATGAAACGACCGTCGTGTTTACGGCTCAAGGCACCATCGATGCCGTGACGCCGTTAGCATTTGATTTCTTCCCAACGGTGAACGGACCACATTATCTCAAACTAGAGGAAACGACGTCACAAGGGAGCGTGACTCACGAGTACCAGCTCACGATTCAGGAGAACCTTCTTCTGTAGGGCAATGACATTCAAGGTACTATTAGAACACACGAGCAAAAACGAGAAGGAATGAATCCCTAGCCGGGCGTTGAACAAGTCCGCCTAGCTGCGTTCTCACTGTTCGATGAGAAGGGGAAGACGGGAAAACATCTTTGTTCTTTACGGATCACGCATCACGGATGACGGATCATGATTTCAGGACGTTCGACTTGATCGGCGGCGTTGGGTCCTGGGGAAATGCTTCGTATGAACATCCTTGAGGCGGCGTTGCTCTACATGCGTATAAATTTGCGTGGTGGCAATGTCGGCATGGCCGAGCATCATTTGGACCGCCCGCAAGTCAGCCCCGTGGTCGAGGAGGTGGGTTGCGAAGGAGTGCCGAAGCATATGAGGAGAAATTCGTTTGACGATGCCAGCACGTACCGCCCGCGTGCGAAGGATGTTCCAAAAACTCTGTCGCGTCATTGGTTTTCCCCGACGGGTGACAAACAAGGCCGAGGAGTTGTTGCGTTTGAGCAAAACCGACCTGGCTTCCTGGCAGTAGAGCTCAATTTTCTTTCGGGCAATTTCGCCCATGGGCACCACTCGCTGTTTATCCCGCTTCCCGGTTGCCAATACATAGCCCACCTCCAAATTGATCAATGAGAGATCCACGCTGATCAACTCAGAAACACGTAGGCCGGTGGCATACAATAATTCAACCATCGCGGAATCCCGTACTTCCTCTGGACCCTCCCTAGGAGGTAACTCGAGCAAATTGGTGATTTCAGTTTCCGTCAATGTTTTGGGTAATTTCAGCCATTGCTTGGGAGAACGCGGAATTTGTGCCAAGACGTCAGGCAGTCCCTTTTCCATAGTCAAGAACCGACAAAAGCCTCGAATGGCAGCCATGCAACGCGCGACGGAAGTCGAGGAAAGACCCTGCTCCCGGAGGAATTGGAGGAACCCCAATACCGTATAGTTTGTCAAATCCGTAGGACCCTGAAGACTCTCCTTGGCACAGTACCGTTTAAACTTTGCCAAGTCTCGCCGATATGCATCCAGGGTATTATCCGCCAACCCCCGTTCCGCCCGCAGGATCGTGGTATAGTGATTCAGAAGGTGATCGAGTTCGCTCCCTGTTCCTGCCTGTTCACTCATCACGCAACATCCTTTGCTCAATTGACCGTGTTTGTGTGGAAGTTCATGGACCTTCATATTTCTTGATCTTTATTGAAAACCCCCCACGCCCAAAGAGTTTTCTTGACAGTAGAGGAGTCTGGCCGTATATACGAAGTGAGGGTTCGCGCAAGAAGAATTTCGGCCGAAAAATCCCCACGATGCCTCATAGCCAACAATTATCTCGCCCTGGAAACCTCACGGGATTCGCCTGTATTTTATGGTTCGTCTGCATCACTGTTTTCCTCCCTCAACATGCCGTCGGCCAAGTAGACGACCATCCCTTGGAAGATGCCGACCCGCTGATTGCCGCTGCGGATGAACGTGTGAATCGCATTCAATCCCTCCTGGAACAGGGCCAGACTGATCAGGCCTTGATCATGCTTGAGAACTTTATCGAGTCCGGATCCAGCTCCCCCCGAGCCGATACATTCACCTTCCTCCATGCCCGGGCACTTCAGGCCAAAGGGGAGATTAAACAGGCTATCATTATTTTAGAACAATTTCTGGAAGAATATCCGGTCTCTTCTCATACAGACGAGGCCCGACTGTCGCTCGGCAGGTTGTATCTCGAATCCAAACAGGTTCACCGAGCCATCACCGTGCTGACCCATGCCTTGAATCGATCATTCAACCCCTCAACTCAGACGAAAGGTCGGCGACTCCTTCGCCAGGCCTACGAACTCCAGGGCGAGCACAACAAGGCCATTCAGATGGCCATGAAACAATTGAAGGCAACCACGGAGGACGAGCGCGGGGAGTTGTTGGATTATATCCAAAGCCTGATTTTACAAAAAATGTCTGAACAGGCCCTTGGAGATTTGTTGGAGACCTTCCCCACCACCTTTCCAGGCGACTTGGCCCTTATTCGGTTGATTGAG
>CAYMQW010000268.1:0-3957 GCA_964392595.1 uncultured Nitrospiraceae bacterium | reverse complement strand
TGGTCAAGTTATTTTCTCGCGGGTCCTAAGAGCCGAGCATTCGACTTGTGCATTGGCATGATACGTTTGAAACATTGGGACTTTGGATTTCGGATGTGTTTCGGATTGCGAGATTCGGATTTCGAATTTAGGGAATCTTATGTCTAAATCGTCTGACACGTCTGAAATGGTATTAGTGGTTGATGATGATCCTGTCACCCTAGAATGTTTAGGAGAGACGGTGCGATTGCTCGGGTTGGGAGTATGTGCGGCTTCGGATGGTGTGCAGGCTCTGCGGATGTTTGAAGAATACCAACCGAGTCTTGTGATGACAGATGTTCGGATGCCGAATATGGATGGATTGGCATTGACACATCAGGTGAAGGCGCGGCGTCCTGATTGTCCTGTGATCATCGTGACCGGCTATGGAGATGAATCAACAGCCGTGGCGGCGTTGAAAGCCGGAGCCTCCGACTACTTGCATAAACCGTTTCAAATTTCGGAGTTAAAAAATACTTTACAGCGGACCCTCTCGCTTGTTCGAGCGCGGTCCATGGAAACCCAAGCCTTACAGTCACTGACGAAGCTGACGTGGTCGTTCGAAATCGAGAATGACCTTGAAAATGTAGGTGGCATTTTGAACGTCATGCTTCGACCGGTTGATGTCTGGTTGTCAGAGCCTGAGCAGTTGCATGTACGAATGGGACTGCAAGAGATCATCATCAATGCTGTTGAGCATGGGAATTTGGGAATCTCCGCTGAGGAGAAACGCGAGGCGATGATGAATGATACGTATGACTCCTTGCTTGAAGCACGGCGTAACCTGCCCATCAATGCCACACGTCGTGTGAAGGTGTGGATGGAACATGATGTGGCCAAGCATAGGTTTCATTGCCGAATTTGCGATGAAGGGGATGGATTTGATTGGGAGCCGCACCTAAAGGGCAATGCCGAGGCGATTCCCTCCCTCGCGGGGTCCGGGCGAGGAATTTTTTTAGTCAAAACTCTTATCCCACACATCGAATATTTTGGGCGAGGAAACGAAGTCGCGCTCGCCGTTCAGTATGGGGGAACAGTAAGGAGTAAGGTGTGACAAATCCGAATTTCGAATTTCGAAATCCGAAACAAATCCAGAATCAAAAATTTAAATGGTTCAAACGGATCATTCAGAGATAGAGCGTATGAATTGCACCTTCGACCTTCAAGATCGTCCTATCCGTCTCCCAGCGTTTTAGTGATTGGCAATGTAATCATTCGAATGTGTTTCGGATTTCGATATTCGTATTTCTGGTTTGTCCAACATATTTCTGCGCACACCCTCACTTCTTACAATCCTATACGGAAATAGCCTGAGAACAATTTTGCCTAGGCGGTGCAATTCTCCCTTAAGTTTGGGAACCCGCTTTCCGATAATCCAAGCTACAAACTCGCCCGTGAACGGCGGCTTCCTGGCCACAAAGTAGGGAAGCACTGGCGCTTTGTACGAGAAGAGATTGAGTCGTGGGTCCAAGGCGCTGGAATCGAAGAGACGTCCCAGGCTCCTACATCAACAAGTCAGTCATAACGCAACAGGCTCCTCCTGGCGTTGGAGAGGCAATGATCCTGTCTGGTCAGGGTTCCCCGGCACTTGTAGCAAAGTGAAGGGGCCCTGAAGTGGGCAGGTGCTTCAATCTAGAAACGGCAGTTGGGCGCAAAAAAGACGTGTAAGATATTGGCGTGCCTTGTGAAATACAAAAAGTCGTGGTCACCTCAGGGGTGATGAGACTTTTTGTATTTTGCCAGGTGCGTCAAGAGCTTGCGCGGACTTTTGTGATCCAACTGCGGTTTCTAGGTTCAAGGCCTACCTTTTGCAGAAGTGTCACACGAGCTCCCATAAGGTTAACTGTCTGGCTCTCTTGCGGAGGCGCGGTTGAGTCGATGTGGAATCTCAAGGAAGAGTGGCGGTGATGACACCTGTTCTGGCAACGACATTGCTCCATGATCCGGATCCCTTGGTTCGTCGTTCAGCCGTAGAAGCACTACATCCTGACGCGTGTTCCGACGAGGGTACGCGTGTAGCGGCAATTGAATCGTTAGTCCCTGTCTTGAGTGATCCCGATGTGGCGGTACAAGAAGCCGCCATGACTGCCTTGGTGGCGTTTGATTCCTGTCATGTCGCCACGCACCTCCTTCCTGTTTTGCTCGATACCGTACAACATCGGAATGTCGCCGTTGAAGTTCTTCAACGATTAGGCCCCACGGCCCTTCCGGTACTCTTTCGTGCGGTGCCCAATTCTGACAAGCATATCCGTAAGTTCATTGTCGATATTGTGGGGCATATTGGAGGTCCCGCCGCGGTCGATGGTCTGTTGGATCTCGTGAACGATTCCTCTCCGAACGTTCGTGCGGCAGTCGTTGAATCGTTAGGAGTGTTGGGGGACCAACGCGCCGTAGCTCCGTTAATTCGCATGGTTCAAGACCCAGAAGAATGGGTCATGTTCAGCGCGATTAGTGCATTAGGGAGCTTAGCCAATGTTGAAGCTGTGCCCATCCTTCAGGGGCTTTTGTCTGTGGAGGAAAGTGCGATTCGGTGCGTAGTGGTCGAGGCATTAGGGGAAATTGGTGATCCACGAGTGCTGCCAGACTTGTTAATGATGCTGCCAACCGCTCGGATTCCACTGCGACATTTGCTGTTTGTCACGATCATTGAACTGGTCGGAGACCAGGCTGAGATTTTTCAGCGAGAAGAAATGCGGGATTATCTGTTCACTGAATTGATCCAAGCGTTGAATGCTAGAGAACCAGAAGTGCAATTAGCGGCCCTGCATGGGCTGCGGTTGATTGGGAATACGAGAGCTACTGGAGCCTTGTTATCCTTTCTGGATAGCCAACGGGCTGGAGAAGAGGAAGTTGAAACCGCGGTGCTCCATGCACTGACCCACATCGGTGATGAGGAAGAGTTGCTGCAGGAGGCCATGCACGGGTCTGAACGCGTGGCGTTACTGTGTATTGACGCGCTCTCCACTCGTCGAGTGACTCATGCTGTTTCTGCTTTAAGCCAATTGGTTGTTCACTCAGAGAATAGAGAAATTCGTCGAGCGGCATTAGTGGCATTAGGTCGCATAGGGATCGAGGAAAGCGGGGAGTCGGCGGTCTTAGTGGCTCTTCAGGATTACAGTGGATGTGTCAGGAAGGAAGCCGCAAGAATCGTGGCTGAAAAAAAGATTCAGGATGCCGGGCATGCATTATGGAGTCGATTAGATCATGAACCGTATCCCGATGTCCTTGCGGAGCAAGTCCGAGCCATCGTCAATCTCGCCCTCGTCAATCTGGAATGTCAGGATCGAGTGACCATCCTTCAAGGGTTACTCGATCATCATCGCCCAGAAGTCAGAGAAGCCGCGATTACTCATTGGCCTGATATTCACGATCCCGCAGTTCGACAGCTGTTGGATGACCATGTGGATGACGCTGATTGGCATGTGCGCCTGAGCATGGTAGAACGATTGGTCGTGGAACAGGACGAAACTCTGGTGGATATGTTTATTACGGCTTCCTCGGATCCCCACCCCTATGTCAGGCAAGCCGCAATTCAGGCTTTGGGTCAATTTCCAGGAGAGGCGGTGTGTGTCACGTTACGCACCGCGGTTATCAAAGACCCAGATATGTGGGTTCGGACTCGTGCTGTCGAGCAACTAGTGAAACTTCATGATGTGAATGCGTGTCAGATGTTGACATGCATCCTTAAGGATTCGCCTGTTCCTCTTCAAATTGCCATCGTCACAGCTTTAGGGGTCATAGGTAACAGCAGTGTGGTGGAGATACTTCGGGAGATGCAATCCCACGAAGAATCAGAGATCGAAGAAGCGGCATTGAGGAGCCTGTCCAA
This sequence comes from uncultured Nitrospiraceae bacterium, assembly GCA_964392595.1. Lineage (GTDB taxonomy): Bacteria > Nitrospirota > Nitrospiria > Nitrospirales > UBA8639 > Nitronereus. Next base: position 110 of record CAYMQW010000268.1, on the reverse strand, counting down.
GATTAGGGATCGTCGCGAGGGGGTGCCGGTTTGAATCAGATGTTTCGATCGTTTGAGGCGAATAGTGGTGAAGAATTAACGGAAAGGATCGAAACATCTGGCCAAATCCA
>CAYMQW010000267.1:0-3962 GCA_964392595.1 uncultured Nitrospiraceae bacterium | reverse complement strand
TCGATCCATCCTATCTGGCGGCGTTGCTCGTCCTTTCCATACAGGGAAGTATGTGCAGTCCTCGCGCCTTGCCAGACAGGCGCCTCAACACCCAAACATAGGAAGTTATTCTTGCGCGAGCCCTAAGTTAGGATTGAACCTTACATGGAAATTGAACACGAAACGTGGCTCCGTGGGGTTGGTGGTTTTCCACGTGTATGGTCCCCTCGTGGAGGCCCACCAAATGCTGAACAATGGCAAGCCCTAGGCCCAAGCCTTTCGTGCCCATTTCACGATCACGGTGGGCTTGGAAGAAGGGGTCGAACAATTTTGGAATGGCGTCTTCCGGGATGCCCGGTCCTGAGTCGATGACGGATACACGGGCTTCCTGGGGTGGAACCAATTCGGTCACAATCAGAATTGTTCCTCCTTCCGGGGTAAACTTACTGGCATTGTGGAGAAGATTCAGCAAGATCTGTGTGATGCGGTCAGGGTCGGCATATAGGGTGACACCCTGCTCAGGCCCCTTGACGTCGATACGCTGGTTTTTCGCCTGGGCCAATGGGTGGTAATGCCCTACGACGTCTTGTGCCAGCACCGTGAGATCGCAGGTGCCACGATTCATATGCATCTTTCCGGCTTCGATTTGAGACACGTCGAGCAGATTCCCAATCATCCGTGCCAATCGGTCGGCATTGATTTCAATGCGTTGAAGCGAGTTCTTCTGTTTGTCGGTTAAGGTCCCGCCCAACCCGGACAGTAAATTTTCCGAAAAGCCCTTGATCGAGGCCAAGGGTGTTCGAAGTTCATGCGAGCAATGCGCAAGAAACCGCGACTTGGTATCATTTAATTCCGCTAGCTGTTCGTTCGTGGTTTCCAGGTGGCAGTTGGCTTGCTCAAGATCAAACGTCCGTTCTTGGACCTTGGCTTCCAGTTCCTGGTTCAATGTTTGAAGGTCGGCATAGGCACGGGCATTGTGAAGGGCCAGCGCGATATGATGGCCCAGTGTCATGAGAAGAGAGACATCATCTTGCGAGAACGGAATGGGTGATCGTCGGTCCACTACCAGTGCACCCAGCATGGTGTCTTGAAATTTCAACGGCACCGCGATAAACGCGTGGGTGTTCATGGCTGTAATCAATTGTTGGTTCAAGCGGTGCAGCGATGACCAAATGGTCTTGATGTCGTTGACCAGGGCGGGTTGGCCTTGAAGTAGCAGTGTGCCTTCAAAACTGGTTGGGTCGGAAATGGGAACTTCGATGGAATTGGCCAAGGCCGCTAGCTCATCTGATACCCCTTTCACGTGAGCCTGGCTGGCAATCTGACGAGCTGCGTCATATCGAGTGATCATGGCACGGTCATAGGGTAAATCGCGGGTGATAGCTTCCAAACCCACCTGGATTACGGCATCCTGGTCCAACGTCGAACTAAGGCGTACGGCAATATCACGAAACATCGTCTGTTCGCGAATTTTGCGATGAAGATCCACGTTGGTATGTTCTTGTTTGAGATAGGCTTCGCGAAGCGCTTCGTGCTGAGACTCCACGGAATCCAACTGCTCTTGGATCACCTGTTGTTGATTCTGTACCGCTTGGCGATCTGTCCACACCAGTCCCCCAAGCCAAAGGAAAATGGTAGGAATCGAAGCGAGGCCTGCCGAGGTGAAAAATGACAGGTCTCCAGCATTCAAAGAAAGCCAACTGAACACGACAAGGCTGAGGATGATCCCCGCCAATGGCCAGGGCCAAAAACTCGAAGGCTGCGGTGTCCACGATATATGCCATTCGCAGTAATCGGCTCCGTCCGCCATGCAAGAAGGCTCCATAATGGAAGCAGGGTGAAGATGAAACATTTGTGATGGAATCTGTCCCAATGCGTGTTTCCCGGATTGACAGATACGCTCCGCGCATCCATTGCGGTATGGGCCAAATTGTTGGGCGGTTCCCTCGCTCAACCGCAATCGCAAGATCGCGAGCCCATTCTTGGAAGACACGACTTCGGGTTTGAGGGCGCCCTTGCCGAATTTTTCCGCAAAGTGGGGAAACATGGAATAGATCTGGGCGATCGAAAACGGTCTGCCCAAGATTTGCACGAGGGGCGATAACAATTTTTCCCGGCCCAGCTTAATGTGAAACTTTTCATCTTCACTCAGGATCACGCAGAACTCGGCTAAAAATATGACAAACTCGTAGGAATAACTGTTCCAGGGGTTTCGAAGAAATTCTATGGTGACGTGGTAGGTGGAATCCGGAATACGTTCATTCAAACAGCCGATGAGTTCTTCAACCGCGTGGGTTCCGGCTGGTGATCCTTTGGTTCGATTGACCAGGTCTTCCAGAAATTCCACGTTGGCGCGAACAGTTACTCCACTGACATCTCGAATGTTGTGGCCGTTCGGGTGTTTGCCGAAGGGCTGAAAGGCCGTCGAGCCTTTTTCCAGGATGCGGTGAGATTTGGGTAGCAAATCGTTCATGGTAAGGATTTCGGGAGTTTCCCTGGAATACCATTGCCGAGAGTACACTAAATATGGTGGCGAAAAGAAGGTGTGAAGAGAAAGAAATATGAGGGTGGCGGGGTTATCGAGTCAGTTCGAAATTGGTTCGGAGGTTAAGCGCCCCGACGTGAATGGTGGTATCCCATATGCCATTCACCCTGGGATCGTCATTATTGTTGATGCTACGTTCGTTGTACAGAATGGCCTGATAGGCGAGATCAATACCAATGGCAGTGGTGCCGAGAAAGGACGTGCCATCGTTCCCGCAACGAATGAATCCAAGAAACATGCCTTGTTTCGTACAAAGAAATCCAAACCCGATCGAGAGGGCATGGTAATTCGAACCTGGCACATCGGGTTTAAAGGTGGTCTCCGGTATGGGGCTATCTGAAAAGACATAGCCGCCTCGGAATGCCAATTCCCAATGGGGATACTGGATTGGGTTCAAGAGTTTATACTCAGTCCCAAGCATAAAAATGTGAGCGGCCTGCCAATTTCGCGGCTTGGGAAGTGGAATGCCATTAGACAAGACAATGTCGAGATTTTCAAACGACGTCCAATCAGCGTAGTCAAAATCGAATTCCACCTTCCACTCACGTTGGGCGTTCCGAATAGGCCAGATCGCTATGCCGGTGGTAATGATTTGCGGCAAGTTCAAGTTGGTTTTGACGCCCAAGACCAGACCTGTCGTTTGATTCAAAAACTGTCCTTCCAATTCCAACTCGGTATGGCTTCGATAGACGAATGCCAAGTTTACGAGTGGTTGTCCTCGCGCATTTCGTATCGGGGTGAAAAGGAAACTCGCATTAAATCCCAGGGCGGTATCCGAGCCATTGAGTTCAATGCGATCTGTGGCGGAAGAAGCTAAGACAGTCCCAACGAGGTCAGCACCAGCTTGTTGAAATTCGACATGTCCCTCGCCGATGGCGTCCAAAAATGTATAAATATCTAACCCGAATCCTACGGAAAGAATTTCGTTGAGTTTGATAGCCAGGGTTGGTTTAAAATCGACAAGTGGGAAAGCCGAAGACGTAAGGACCTGGGAGAGAGCGCCGCTTGTGGGATAGTTCGTCAGATCTCCAAAAGGTGAGTTGATGCCCATCCCAAGCGTGACATTGTTGAATGAGGGAAATCCCAGGTCTCCCAGATTGGCGGTGATGTAGAGGCTGGCGGGAGGTGGATTGGCAATGGTCGATCCAAAATCCCCTTCCACCATTGGTCCGGTGGTCGGGGTAAAATTGATATCTCCGTTGACGAAGAGTATGCCCGTGGAAACTTGAATGCCCGGCAATTGGGTCATGGCCGCGGGATTAAAATATACCGCCGATGGTTCATCCGCTTGAGCCGCGAAAGCTGTGCCTTGCCCCGTAGCCGCAGCGCTTTGGTCAAGAATACGAAACGCCTCAGCATGCACAGACGTGTTCACTCCCACAAGAAAAAGTAGAAGGACGCTGGTCTGAAACAAAAAGAAACGCATGTTGGTGTGTAT
>CAYMQW010000266.1:355-3966 GCA_964392595.1 uncultured Nitrospiraceae bacterium | reverse complement strand
CCACCGTCCTCGGTGGACCAGATCGTTCCATTCAGGGATCAAGTTGACGACGGGACAGCCGTTGTGGCTCTGGCAAAAGGGCACGCCACAATCCATGCACCGGCCACCCTGGTTTCGGAGCTTGTCTTCTGAAAAGGGTTCATACATCTCGTTCCAGTCCAGAACACGAAGTTCGACCGGACGCCGGGTGGGGCCTTCTCTGGAAAATTTCAAGAACCCTCGCGGATCACCCATTGGCCACCACCTGTTTTTCTCTGCTGCCTTTTTTGGCCGCCGCTTTGCGTTCAGCTAAAACCCGTTTGTAATCCACGGGCATCACCTTCACAAACTTGGGAAGCATCGCGTGCCAGGAATCTAATACCATCTGAGCCCTTCGACTTCCCGTATACCGAACGTGGTTTTCAATCATAGTTTTCAAGGTTCGAATATCTTCAGCGACCATGACCTTTTCAAGCTCCACCATGCCCAGATTACAGCGAGATTCAAACTTACCATCCTCATTCAGCACATAGGCTTCACCACCGGACATCCCAGCCGCAAAATTCCGACCGGTTGGTCCTAATACGACCACGACACCTCCGGTCATATATTCACAGCAATGATCTCCCGTGCCTTCAATCACCGCACGCACACCACTGTTTCTCACGGCAAAGCGTTCTCCCGCAGTGCCGTAAAAATAACATTCCCCTTTGGTGGCACCATAGAGTGAGGTGTTGCCGATCAAAATCGTGTCTTCCGGTTTAAACGTACAGCCCTTTGGCGGGGTCACGATTATTTTTCCGCCCGATAGGCCTTTGCCAAGATAATCGTTCGACTCGCCTTCGAGTGTTAACGTAATGCCTTGAGAGACAAAAGCGCCAAATGACTGGCCGGCTGACCCGGTAAAGTTCAGCGTGATGGTATCAGGCGGAAGACCCTTCTCTCCGTACTTTCTCGCGATGTGGCTGGATAAAATCGTTCCGGTCGTGCGATCCGTGTTGTGAATGGGTAAATCACAGACCACCGATTCACCTCGTTCAATAGCCGGTTGGCACAACTCAACCAATTTGTTATCCAGAACTTTATCCAAGCCATGGTCCTGAGAATCCATGCAATACGTTTTCACATGGGGTCCGACCTCAGGCTTCCAGAGCAACGGTGAGAGGTCCAACCCTTTGGCTTTCCAATGGTCGAGAGCTTTTTCCACCTTGAGTTTATCGACTTGCCCAATCATATCGGCAACAGTTCTGAACCCAAGTTTTGACATCAGTTGCCGGACTTCTTCTGCGACAAAAAAGAAATAATTCACCACATGATCGGGTTGACCGGTAAACCGTTTGCGAAGTTCGGGATCTTGCGTGGCCACACCCACCGGGCAGGTATTCAAATGACACTTCCGCATCATGATACAACCTTCCACAATGAGGGGTGCCGTTGAAAACCCAAATTCTTCGGCGCCAAGCAATGTAGCAATCACCACATCACGTCCCGTCTTCATTTGCCCATCGGTCTCGACACGAATGCGACCACGAAGATCGTTGAGCACCAACGTCTGATGTGTCTCGGCTAACCCTAATTCCCAGGGAACACCCGCATATTTGATTGAGGACAGTGGCGATGCTCCAGTCCCACCGGAGTCGCCACTGATTAACACTTTATCCGCATGCGCTTTTGAAACCCCCGCAGCCACCGTGCCCACACCAATCTCGGAAACCAACTTCACCGACACATCACACTCAGGGTTGGAATTCTTGAGATCAAATATAAGTTGGGCGAGATCTTCGATGGAATAAATATCATGGTGGGGCGGCGGGGAAATGAGCCCCACGCCGGGCATAGAAAACCGCATCGTGGCAATGGCGTCGTCTACTTTATGACCGGGCAGTTGTCCCCCTTCGCCAGGCTTGGCGCCTTGCGCCATTTTGATTTGCAGCTCTTTCGCATGAACCAAATAATTCGCGGTCACCCCAAACCGCCCTGAGGCCACTTGTTTGATATACGAATTTTTCGAATCCCCATTCGGCAACGGAACGAATCGCGCGGCATCTTCTCCGCCCTCGCCGGTGTTACTCTTCCCACCAATGCGGTTCATGGCAATAGCTAGGGTTTCATGCGCTTCTTTGCTAATTGCGCCGTAGGACATCGCGCCAGTCGTGAAACGCTTCACGATATCTTTCACTGACTCAACTTCTTCGATGGGAACGGGTTCAGGGACGAAATTGAAATCAAACAATCCACGAAGGTTTGAACGACGTGTGCTCTCGTTATTGACCAGCTCCGAAAATTCTTCGTAGGTTTTAGCATCATTAGCTTGTGTCGCGTGCTGTAATTTCAAGATGGTTTCCGGATTCCAATTATGATGCTCACCCTGGATGCGGTAGTGAATCTCGCTCCCGAAATCGAGTTGCCGCATGGGCGAGGGCTGATAGGCCACGGAATGCCGAAGCAACGTTTCTTCCCCAATTTCCCGCATGCCAATGCCTTCAATACGCGAGGGCGTTCCCGTGAAGTACCGATCCACGAGTTCTTGGCGCAGTCCCACTGCCTCGAAAATTTGCGCGCCACAATAAGACTGCACCGTAGAAATTCCCATCTTTGAAAAGATCTTGAGTAACCCCTTATTAATAGCCTTAATAAATTTTTCCGAGGCTGTTTCCGCATCCACTCCCTCTGGCAAATACCCTTCGCGTTCCAAGTCCACATAGGTTTCAAACACCAGGTAGGGGTTGATCACACCAGCGCCATAGCCAATCAAACAAGCAAAATGGTGGACATCACGAGGCTCACCAGTTTCAAGTATCAAACCCACCTCGGTCCGTGCAGCCTCACGCACCAAATGATGGTGCACTGCTGCAATCCCCAAAAGACTGGGAATTGGAGCCCACTCGTCATTGACCCCGCGGTCACTTAACATCAAAAATTTGTACCCGTCCTTGATCGCTTTCGACGCATCCTGACAGAGCTGATCCACCGCAGTCCCCAAACCATCGGGGCCTTCAGCCACACGGAACAACATAGATAACGTTTTACTGGCAAAATTGGGATCTTCGAACTCACGGAGTTTCTGCAACTCGGCATTCGTCAAAATCGGTTGCCGGACTTTAATGCGACGGCACGCTTCTGGCGTTTCCACGATCAGGTTCGGTTTGGGTCCAATGTTCGTCACCAGCGACATGACGAGCTGTTCACGAATGGGGTCAATGGGCGGATTCGTGACTTGAGCAAACAGTTGTTTGAAGTACTTCGAAAGAAGTTGAGGACGATTCGAGAGAACCGCTAACGGCGTGTCGGTCCCCATCGAAGACGTCGGCTCCTCGCCATTAATAGCCATTGGAGAAAGCACCATCTTCAGCTCTTCGATGGTAACACCGAATACCTGTTGTCGTTGACGGAGGGTTTGGTGGTCCGGTTGAGGCACACTCAATGGCTCGGGAAGTTCATCCAACGACACACGATGTTGGGTCAGCCAGGAACGGTACGGTTTACGCCCAACAATATCGGCTTTGATTTCTTCATCGTCGATTATTCGGCCTTGCACCGTATCCACGACAAACATCCGTCCAGGTTGGAGCCGGCCTTTTTCACGAATGTTTTTCACCTCGGTGGGAAGCACGCCGGCTTCAGAGGCCAGG
>CAYMQW010000266.1:0-307 GCA_964392595.1 uncultured Nitrospiraceae bacterium | reverse complement strand
ATCAAGCGTGGCACCAATAAGTTTGCCATCCGTAAAAGCCACGGCTGCCGGGCCATCCCAGGGTTCCATCATCGCGGCGTGGTATTCGTAGAACCCGCGCCGGTCTAGGCTCATACTGGGATTCCCCACCCAGGGTTCCGGGATAAGCATCATCATGGCATGGGGCAACGATCGCCCCGCCATCACTAAAAACTCGACCGCGTTGTCCAGACAGGCGGAATCGCTTTGGTTTTCATAGATGATTGGATACAGCTTTTCCAGATCCTTCCCAAACAAGTCCGACTGCAATCGACCTTGTCGAGCACGC
>CAYMQW010000265.1:0-3984 GCA_964392595.1 uncultured Nitrospiraceae bacterium | reverse complement strand
TCACGTACTATGAGTACGCTCCGCGCGTCAAAATGGCTGCGGCCTTGCTGGACGATCATTTTTGAACATTCCCTCTCATTGACGCGCTCTGCATCACCTGATGGGTTTATTTGCTTTTGACCTGGGTTATTCAACAAGCCCATATTGTAAAATTCCTCGCCATCCAATTAACACGAAAGGACCAATATAACGAGTTTGATTGGGAATGAAAAATACCCACAACGCATCTATCTGGGGCTAGCTACGCGAAATCTGGGGAAGCTTTAAATCTAAGATTAATCTCCGCGACCAGGGAAGACCAGGAAAAATAAAATTTATTTGTTCAAGACCAGTCCCCCGCCCTGTAAGCAGTTCAGTGGGAAATGGATCACCTTAGCCAAATAAGAATATTATTAACGTGGCAATCCTCTAGTTTCACCTTGAATCCTTAACCAATCTTTACTCCATCTATCAAAATTTTCATCTGGAATAATTTTAAAAATGTTGTTCCAAATTTCAGTGATAAAAATAAAAAATCCACAACTTATGTCCAGACATTTAAAGCCTAAATCTTGATGAGGACAAACAATCATCCCTTTTTCAATTGGTGACAATTTAATTTCACTTATAGTTCTCCAGGTGAAATGAACGTAATGGGAAAAATCTTTATAGATAATATTGTAGTAAAGGGAAAGCGAATCCTTAAATCTTTCGTCTCTAGAAACAACATCCTCCAAGAGTTCAAATTTGTTTGGAATTTTCCATTTTTTCTTAGGAAAATTTTCCTTAATCCTTTGAGATTCGGCTTTCACCCATTGAGCATCCTCTGATACTTCAGCAGAAGTTGCCCCAACTATAGCCTGGTTAAGTTTTTCTTGGTCTATAATCGAATCATTATGAAATTGAATTATCCTCTCGTCCCTTTTACTCTCATCTTGATGATTCAACCAAGCTAGAGTAAGCCAAATTTCCCAAAGATTCCTGGCTAGGCTAGTGGATTCCATAAAATAAATTTGGTTATTGCTTGGATTCGTCAAATATAGAATTGCCTTCATTTTATTAAGAATAAGGGGTCAAGTTGCTTGCTTTACAATATAACTTAGGTATGGCGCCTCATGCCGAGAACCCAACGTATAGTTACCAGTTAAACTCGGCCTAGACCAGATCATTTTTGGTGGCCGCCTATTACAAGGTCGATACTAGGATATTGAAAAAGGGGTCAAAAAGGGGTCAAGTTGCTTTCTTTACAATATAGCCTTAGCAGTGGTGCCTCATGCCGAGACCTCACCGTATAGAGTATATAGCAAGGTCGAGGGGCAGGTCTTGCAACGCCACATATCGTCGAGACAGGCATTCCCAATTCCGACCTTGCAAAGAAAAGGTTCCTGACACCTTTACTTTCCCCTTGGTGACATTACAGAATCTCCACTTTCTTTCCCCCAGAAAACATCAACACGTTCCCAATGAAGGTCATTCGATTTTCATTAATCGTAATTCCGCTTCCATCGGGGCAGGCAAAAATGGGGTATTTGGTGTTTCGGCTATACTTCAAGATGGCTTGGTTGGTTTTCGGGGTCGAGGTGTAGTGGGGGTAGAACTCAAAACGGACCAGACCTAGGGCCCGTAGATTTTTTAACTTCACGTCATTTTCATCTGGGTCCGGAAGGGGTGGACCTGCTGTTCCTATATTGGGGGTGAGAATGATCGCCTCGGCACTGAGCCCCGCTAGCACGCCTCCTCTTTCGACAAATGTTTTCAATTTTGGCATCAATCCGCTTTTTCTCAGGTGTCATGGGTCCACCTCAACCTGACCCCTTTTCCAAAGTCAGCAGCACCCTTTGTAGTTCTTCTTGATACATTCTTTTGCGAGTTGTTCGGCCTCGATGATTTGAGCGGAAGACATTTTCTTTTCAACTTTCCCTCTCATCTTCCTCGCTTCGGCTCTGATCTCCCGCGCATAGCCCTTTCCTGATGATGCCGCAATGTTGAACCACAGTATGTGCACGTGCATAGTCTTGGGGAACTCCTGCGCCTTTGGCGTACATCACACCCAGATTACTCTGGGCAAAGGCATGTCCCTGCTCAGCCGCACGGTGATACCACTTGACCGCTTCCAGATAGTCCTGAGCCACCACCTCTCCCCTGTGGTACATGACACCCAGATTGCTCTGGGCATCGGCATACCCCTGCTCAGCCGCACGATGATACCACCTGACCGCTTCCAGATAGTCCTGAGGCACTCCTTCTCCCCTGTGGAACATCACACCCAGATTGCTCTGGGCATCAACATGACCCTGTTCAGCCGCACGTCGCCACCAGGACACCGCTGCCTCCGCATCTTGAGGCACCCCTTCCCCCTTTTTATACATGATACCCAGTGCGTGCTGGGCACGGGCATGCCCTTGCGCGGCAGCACGGTGAAACCACTGCGCGGCTTCTTGATAGTTTTGGGGCACCCCCACTCTATTCGCGTACATCACACCGAGATCGTGCTGGGCAGCGGCATATCCTTTGTCAGCAAGTTGTCTGAACAAAAGGAGGGCGGTGGCGTAGTCCCCCTCTTCATACGCTTTCACGCCCTTTACAAACTCAGCATTCTCGCTCATGTGTGGTCTCGCAATCAGATGGACGAATAGGGTTAGCCATCGCAGTCAGAAATATTCGAAATAAGGGGTCAGTTATAATATAGCTTCTGAGCAGGACTTCGCGAAGGCTATGCAGGGGATGAATGCATATATCATAAAACAAGCAACTTGACGGTTCTGTCGCAAATAGCGAAATTGGGAAAACCATACGGGTTTGCATCCCGTCCCAGGTGAGAAAATCCCAGTAAAATGGCTAATTTTCATCTAAGAAACACAGAGATATTCTCCATTTTTCCCTTCAAAAACGCTATTTGCGACAGAACCGGGGAGACTACAGTGCGCTCAAGGCGTTGCGCTGATCGCGAGACCGCTTAGCCGGACCTAGCTTTTGTGAACGCCTCGGCTGATGTTCAGCGCCTGGATGCGCGAAGCGATGGTTTCATGGTCTTCGTCTCGGAGTAGCTGGCAAACCACGCGTTGTTGCCGGCGGCTACTTTTTATATTGAGGCTCTGACAGAGGTCGATGGCCTCTCGGAGTTCTTCGGGCAGGTCGAGCTTGTCGAGAATATGCGGGGGAAATTCGGCCAACCGGAGCCCTATCTTGTTGACGGCCTTGCTCGCACGGGTGCGCTCCGAGCGACTGACATACGGCTGGTCAGCTGCACTTTGTTCATCTTCGTCGTCGTATTGTTTTTTACGTTTACTCATCTCGTTCAATCCGCGGCAGCTATTTTGAGTTTCGTGGTTTAGATCAACACGACCGCGAGGGTCCAAACTTAACCCATGCAGCTCCGCGCAGCTTGGGCGTACAGCCTCCGCGACCCTTTAAATAATTTGTTCAGTACATGCCCAAACGTTCCATGATTTTATCGATTAGCTTGGCTGGGCGTTGGGTGCGGCGCTCGAAATAATCCGCAGCGCGGTTGAGGCCGATTGCTGCATTCACCCCAAGCCGGGCCACGGCTCAGATTAGCAAGGTGGGTTTAATTAGAAAACTGTCACCGTATTCTGTCACCGATTCTAGGTCCCGTCTAAGATGTTAGCTTAGTAGCAAGGGTTTGGAAGATATTATTTATCAATTGCTGTTCGTTTTTCATTGTACCAATCACTAACATGCTCAATTGCTGGCTCGGCAACTATTAGGAAGCAATTTACGGTAAGAATCAAAACGATGTTAGGGTTGGGGGTCATGTCTTGACTTCACACCTTTTCTCGCAACTCTATCTGGGGCTGGCTACGCGAAATCTGGGGGGTCTTTAAAACTAAGATTAATCCCCCAGATCAGGGAAGACCAGGAGAAATAAAATGTATTTGTTCAAGACCTAACCTCCGACCTTGGAAAAGGGCCGTGCTCCGATCAAGGACAAGAGGCGGATTCAACTCATAAGTGCACCACCCCACGAAATGGCCTTTGGGCAGA
>CAYMQW010000264.1:0-3994 GCA_964392595.1 uncultured Nitrospiraceae bacterium | reverse complement strand
GACACGTTAGTCCAGCGAAAAACAGGCTAGAGAAAATTGACCTGAGTAGTTACAAACTATTCGCCTCAAACGATCGAAACATCTGACTCAAACCAGCACCCCCTCGCGACGATCCCTAATCTTGAACAAACTCCTAGGTTCAAGGGGATCTCAAGACGGTTCTTTTTCCCGCTGAGACCGCGATCGCCTTTTTATGGAGATTTTACAATCGGAGATCTTTTTCCTGAGGGTATTTCGGTTCAATCCCAACAGTTGGGCGGCCTGAATTTGGTTGCCATGGGTTTCTCGAAGAGCCAATTCAATCAATGGACGCTCAACCGCTCGAATCAGGGTGGCATATAAACTTCTGGCAGAACTGGCTTTCATGGCCCGGACGAATTCACTGAACTTCGATTCAACGTAGTCTTCAAGGGTTACATTTGACCGTGCTGAAGTTGGTTTTCCAGCTTTTCCGTCTCCCAACAGGCCCCTGATTGTGGAAACGGCTTCTACAGGGGGTAACGGACCAGCCATCACCACCGTTGTCGATAAATCAAGGGTTGGTCCCAATAAGGCCAGGTCTTCCGATTTGACTCCGTCACCCAACACCAGCACGTCAATGGGTCGTGTTCGGGCTGTCTGACCTAAGGACTGGAGATCCCTCACCACCACAATGTCCCCATTCCCCTGCTCCTTCATGTGCAATCTGACGGCCGGATCGGAACTGACCATGACGATGTGAAGGGGTGTATTCATTCAATGATTCTTTTTAAGTAAAGCCCTACTCGACAACCGAGCGCGACGACTCAAATAACCTGCTGGTTCTCACGCCTCTTTGGTGTAGAAGGAATCTTGCCAACACGCCGACAATGGACAGGGCATACCGCACACTTTTCCAAAAAGAAATTTGGGAGGCCGAGTCGAAATATCTCGTGGTGATCGGTACTTCGCGAATGTGGAGACCCTGAGCGATCCCTTGTACGATAATTTCTGTATCAAACACAAAGTCATTCGAATTCGCGGGCAAATTCACACTCTGCAGATACCGCTTGGAATAGGCCCGGAATCCCGAGTGGTATTCGGAAAGAAACACGTGTAACACCATGTTTTCCAGAGCCGTTAACATCACATTGCCATAAAATTTCCAAAGCGGCATGCCTCCTTCGATAAATTGTCCCCCTAGCATGCGAGAGCCAAACACCGCATCAGACTCATTTCGAAGCAGCGGCTCGATGAGCTGTGGAATCAGCGCGGGATCATACTGATAATCCGGATGCACCATAACCACAATATCCGCCCCGCGCTTGAGGGCTTCGGCATAACAGGTTTTTTGATTTCCTCCATACCCACGATTTTCTGGATGCCTCACGGCCGCCACACCGAGTTGTTGAGCCACACGCCAGGTTTCGTCTTGACTCGCGTCATCAACCAAGATGATTTCATCCACCCAGTCTCGAGGGATTTCCTTCACGGTTTGCTTCAAGGTCCGCTCGGCATTGAATGCTGGCAACACCACAATCACCTTGTGGCTTTTTTTCATTTCCAGGAGAGAACTCATACCAATCCCAACAATGGACACAGAAGCCACAAGGTGACCCAAACCAGCACCGCACCAATGAGATCTAAAAGAATCCCAGCCCGCAGCATATGCTGAATTGGCACTAATCCCGTCCCATACACAATGGCATTGGGTGGAGTGGAAACCGGTAACACAAAGGCTAAGCTCGCTGCCAAACATACCCCCATGGTCGGCGGAATAGGGGATACATCCGCAGCTTGGGCAATCGCAATCACGACCGGTACGAGCATACTCGCGGAAGCGGTGTTTGAGGCAATCTCCGTTAACAGCAAGGCTGCGCCAATCGACACGGCCGTTAAGCTCCAGAGAGTTTGAACGCCAAACATATCAACCAGGCTTTTCCCAACAATCGTCGCCAAGCCTGTTTCGACCATCAAATGCCCAAACGCCAAACCGCCACCAAATAACAAAATCGTGCCCCAATTTATGTTCTTTGCTTGCGCCCAGGTCAGGGTAAATTCTCCGGCTTTAAAATTGATCGGCAGCACAAAGAGCAAGCCTGCGGCAAAAATAGGCACGAGTTCTTTGGGAAATCGGGCGTTCAACCACACCACTATTTCGGCGTCCCTACCCATAACCACAGCCAACAGACCCGGGCCAATCCAGCATCCAACCGCTAAACCCAATGCCAAACACGTATTTCTTTGGCCACGAGTCCAGGCTCCCTGTTCCCCTCCCACCGTGTGCATATGTCTGGAAAGCGCCGGAAAGCTTTGTGGTAGTGGATGAAGCCACGTTAACATCGCAAAAATGAGGAGAAACATCACACAGGTCAGTGGGAAGCCAATCGAAAACCATTCGAAAAACGACAACCTGATCCCCGCCTGCTCAGAAAGCAATCCCACGCCGATCAAATTCGGTGGGGTCCCAATCATCGTCGCAATTCCACCAGCTGCCGCCCCGTAAGCCAAAAGGAGCATCACGCCGGATTCATAGGGCAAGGGCACATCCCCCTGACGAAAGGTAGAAAGAATGCCCAAGGCCATTGGAACCATGATGGCAACAGCTGCCGTGTTACTGATCCACATCGATAACAGGGCCGTGGCGAGTCCCATGGCGAGAAAAAGTCCTGAGGGTTTGGCATTGACCCACTTCAAAGACAACAGCCACATAGCAAAACGATGATCGACCTTGTGGACAACAAAGGCCTCGGCCAAAAAGAAACTCCCGATAAAGAGAAAAATAATCGGATGGGCAAAAGCTGCAAACACGGTTTTGACCGACCCCAGCCCCCCGGCCACACAAAAAGCCGCCCCAAGTAGCGAGGTCATGGCCAAAGGAATAGCTTCTGTAATCCACGAGACGACAACCCATGTCAGAATGGCGGCTAACAGATGGGCATGATCGGGAAGGTTGGGGAAGGGAATGAGATAGATCATCCCAGCCAGGGCTGGAGCTATAAATAACCCAGCTTTTTGTTTTCGCTTTGAAGGACCTTCTTGCGTTGTCATCAATGAACTCTATGGAAAGGATTCTTTACGGACGCAGACTATCACAGCTACGGCCTTAAGATCACGCACCAGTCCCCCTCAAACCTGACTATTACCCACACGTAAGACCGTGGGTTACGGACCGGCTCGAGACGGATAGAGCGATTTGTGCAGAGCCTACCCTTTCGTGATGTCCGCCAAGCGCTGCAGGCCTCGCCACATGGTCATCGTTCCCGGTTCACCATCGGATGTTCTGCCCAAGAATCCTCCAAGGGAAGCGATCATGCGCGCGGCCTGGCGTAGGTGGTCGGAGGCCGTTCTTGGTTCACTGGTGGCATGTAAGGCCTGCCATTCGTCTTCACGGAGAAACACCTCGCAGGGAATATCCGGCGTTTCCCGTCCCTGCTTCACCAGCCAGAACGAGGGTGTAAAGTAAACTGTGTAACTGGTTATCATGACGGTTTCATTTATCAATAAGGAGGAGTGATGACCAGAGCTAAGACACGAAACAAAACAGATGAGTTGTTAGATGAACTGCTGGAAGGGTGCGAATCGCCAGAAGACATATTTGGCAAGCATGGATTGGTGACCCGCCTGACGAAACGACTCATTGAGCGCGCCCTGCGTGCAGAACTCACGGAGCATTTGGGCTATGCCCCGCATGCCCCAGAAGGCCGGGGCTCTGGCAATGCGCGCAATGGGAGTTCGGCCAAAACAGTGCAGACGGCGTACGGGGATCTGCCACTGGAGGTACCCCGTGATCGCCAAGGCAGCTTTGAGCCCATCTTGGTGCCCAAACGTCAGCGACAGCTGGAGCCCAAAATCCGCGATGGATTTTGTTTGCAGGACGCCTTTAGCGGAAGCTACGTTTTTCATCCACTAGAGAAGTCGCCTGGTCAATGTATTTGCTGGATCCGAGAGTATCTCCCAGGGATTTCTTGGCGCCAGAGGGAGGGTGTAAAATTAAGTGTGTAACTGGTTATCATGACGGTTCCATTTATATAAG
>CAYMQW010000263.1:0-4021 GCA_964392595.1 uncultured Nitrospiraceae bacterium | reverse complement strand
CGCGCGGAGCGTACTCATAGTACGTGAGCACGACAAAGGGCCGAGAACGCCGCTGGCGGACCTTTTTCAGTACCCCTCCGTACAAGAAACCCGATGGACCGTTTTGTCGTCAAGACACAAGGCCATTAATTCATGTCCCCAAACACAACCACCATCGATGCCAATATGTTGCTCGGTGATGAAAAGGCCAAGGGCGGCCCAATGTCCAAAAATAATGGTGTCAGGTTCGGGAGTCGTTGGAGGGAGGTGAAACCAGGGTAAATATCCAGGAGGAGTGTGTTCGGGTTGACCTTTAAACGATAAGTTGATGTGTCCTTCTTGGGAGCACACGCGCATTCTAGTCAGCACATTGGTGGTGAAGCCTAAACGTTCGTCGGCCGAAAGATCTTCTCTCCATTCGCATACCGTGCTCCGATACAAAGTGGCTAGAGGGTCTTGATATCCATCTGATCGGAGGGCGCATTCTACTTCATGGGCCAACTCCATAGCTTTCTTAAAAGACCAGTTTGGCAAAATACCTGCGTGGACCAACACAAACGGAGACTCCCACTGAAGCAGTGGCTGTTGCCGTAACCACACAATGAGTTCCTCGCAATCGGGTGCATCGAGAATCGGTTGGAGCGTATCTTTGCTATGAAGAGGGGCAATGCCAGCGTGAACGGCAAGGAGGTGCAGATCGTGGTTGCCAAGCACCGTCGCACACGACTGTCCCAAATTCTTCACAAACCTCAAAACGCCAAGAGAATCGGGCCCGCGGTTCACGAGATCGCCCACTAACCAGAGGCGATCAGCGTCGGGATTGAAGGCAATGTGGTCCAAAAGTTTCTGGAAAGAAGTTAGGCATCCTTGGATGTCGCCGATGGCGTAGGTGGCCATTGATGAGCTCGTCTCCTTTGGAATTAATCCTTGAATTGACCATAGCCTGAACCGGATTAGCTTGCAACAACCTTCGAATTTCATACCTGGTTCTTGACCGGCATTGGGGCTGAGGATAGGATCAAAAAATCGTATGATGATTGGCAAATGTTTCACCAGTGAGGAATGAGAAGATATGGAACGACTACTTGAGCAAGAAGTTATGGATGGGGAAGAGCAAGTCCGAGCTTATGCCCAGGCGGATTTCTCAAAAGAAAATCAATGGTTCGTCGATTATTTTTTAGAAGTGTTTCCGGATTTCAGGGAGGGGCGCGTTCTCGACCTTGGCTGTGGCCCAGCGGATATTCCTATTCGATTAGTCCGGGCATGCCCGTCATTCAACCTCATGGCTGTCGATGCCTCCGGCCCGATGATCAACTTGGCTCAGGCAGCCGTTGATGAAGCAAAGGTCAGCGATCGTGTGGCTGTCGTCTGTCAAAGATTTCAGGATATTCAGCAACAGGAACCAGCCGATGCCATTATTTCGAATAGTTTAGTCCATCATGTGCCCAACCCTTTACAGTTTTGGTATGCCCTAAAGAAATTGGCCAAACCAGGATCGCCAGTTCTGATCATGGATTTACTACGACCAGAGACTCTCGATGAGACTCAAGCTCTCGTTGACCAGTACGCGGAGGATGAACCGGAACAACTTCGTCGAGATTTTTACAATTCCTTGCTAGCGGCGTTTACCGAAGATGAAGTAGCGTCACATCTTGCGGAACTCAATCTCAGCCGGTTACTGATCGATGTGCCCGATGATCGGCATTGGGTGGTGACTGGACGCGTGTATTAATTAATCCGTTGCTCGTCGCTCGTGAAAAAAAGAATGAGATGTATCCCCTCCCCAGCAACGAGCGACGGGACAATTCATAGAGACTGACTCTTGACTGAATGGGGGACTGCCGGATAGAGTATTGCCCTGGTTGGGGGATCGTCTAGGGGCAAGACATTAGATTTTGGTTCTAAGAACCCAGGTTCGATTCCTGGTCCCCCAGCCACCCTCTTTTCAGTAAAAATCAATCTGCTCCGCACCAATCCTTACTCGCTTTCGAACTCCTTGGGTTGAAACTCTTAACGTCTTGATATCAGGCATAATTGCTTGGCCAAGGTTTTGTAGGCTAGGGCCTGGCTATAGAGATAGAGCGCAAGCTATAAAGTTTTGAGATAGCCACGAAGGTCGAATTTTCATGTCGTGATGGGAACAAGTTTTCCCCCTAATGCTCAGTGATTGCCTTTCTTCCCTGAGACATAGCTATCTCTACGTGCCATCATGTGAAACCGCTGGTTTGGCGTGACCGACACCGCCTTTTCTCCTGAGTACTGTTCTGCTTTTTCTCCAAAATCCCGCTTAATTTTTCCATTTCCCTTTAGGGTATTGTAAAGAAAAACATGCAACATAACGTCACGTTGATTTTGAGGTGGTGGATAAGGCCTATCTAAATGCTTACAAAGGTAGCCGTTTATGGTATATGGGCCCCTGCACTTACCGGCAAAATGGTTCCGTACCTAGCTTTGTATACATTATTGCTGCCAGGATGTAGTAATGAGGAAGGAGTGCAGGTAAAGAATGGCATTCCAATACCTCATTACACTCTCTCATGAACAAGGAACAACGGAAGTGGTGAGTTGAGTATTTAAAAACGCTGTAAGAATCAGAATAATAGTTACGACTTTATTTTCCGTAAAAGATAAAAGGCCTCCTAAAACAAGGACTATGGTGATACGTATGAACAGTAGAATTATGGAAGCCATGAGGAAAAAACAGACAGCTACCAGTAAAAAAAAGCTGATGTCAGCCTTCGTATATGTGACCTTAGGTAGTGTTTTTACCCTTCTTAATGCTTGCGTTTTTATTGAAGTCGCACCTTTAGGGCAGGAAATTATTCCTGAGAATGAAGACCAGATTACTAAAGACATCAGTGATTTGTTAACCGACAATTTGCGCGAACAATATAAAGATACCCAGTTTTTGCGGGATACACACCCTAAAGATAACGGCTGTATTCGTGGTACGTTTACCGTGGAGGGTCTTGATCCTAGTAATAAGACTTATCAGCACGGTGTATTTCAGGCAGGCGCCAGTTATCCAGTCTGGATGCGATTTTCCAATTCAGTGGACGAGTTAAAGGATGACTACGAAAAAGACTTCCGCGGATTAGCCATGAAACTGACCGAAGTGAATGGTGAGCGTGAACCGTTGCCAGGTGATGAGCAGCATACCCAAGATTTTTTATTTTTAGGTCACGATGCATTTTTTGCCGCGAACCCTCAACAGTTTTTTGATTTTTTTGACGCTGTATTCAGTGGGCATCCTTCTCGGTACCTGCTGACTCACCTCAGAGGGGCATGGAATATTCTGCAAGGAAGCAAACGTTATACAAATCCACTGGATGTAGAGTGGAATAGTGTGACCTCCTATGCGGTAGGCGAACAAGTGGATGGACGTTATGAACATGTTGTACGTTATGCGGTGCAATCTTGCGCTGCGAATAGTGGAGAAAGGCCTAGTGAAGAAAATCCAGATTATCTGGCTCAGAATTTAGGTAAGCAGCTAGATGGGGGTACAGCGTGTTTGGATTTCTTCATTCAAAAACAAGTGGATGCCAAAGGTATGCCTGTTGAAAATGCCTTGGTAGCTTGGGATCAAGAGGAGTCACCGTTTATCAAAATTGCGCGGATCAATATCCCCTCGCAGAGTTTTACATCAGAATCCCAGAAAAATTTTTGTGAAAATATCTCGTTTAACCCATGGCACAGCTTAACGGTGCATAAACCTTTGGGTGGTATTAACCGGGCAAGAAAAATCGTGATGAAAGATGTTTCCGATCTACGTTTGCAAGAGAATAAGGTAGAGCGGTTTGAACCGACGGGGCATGAAGTGTTTGAGTAGTGCCAGCGTCAATCGCCTAGGGGTATCGTAATAACGATAGCCCTCATGACGTCGTTGAGTTTGAAATTACGTTTTGGGCTAAGTGGGTGGGTAATATGACAGTCGACGCAGGCCTTCGTGACAGCTTTGTCAGCATAAATAGCTTGAAAATATGATAACTTAGGACCCGCGAGAAAATAACTTGACCAATATCGCGCCAAGATTTGGGTTGGA
>CAYMQW010000262.1:0-4033 GCA_964392595.1 uncultured Nitrospiraceae bacterium | reverse complement strand
CAGGGGCGTACCAGAGTTCCGCATTGTCAGTTCCTCCCCCTGATCAACCATATGAATGTCCAGACTGCGGGATTGATCTGGAAACCGAAGATTTTATGCTTGCCCAACAGCGGGGGTGCTCATAAGCTAATATAAGCGTGAAGTGTAAAGAGTCGGAGTTGTTACCCTTTGCCTATCATTCGTTATCCATTTTTCCCAGTTTTTAGAGGTGTTGTATGGCAGGAAGTCACGGTCGGAAAACTGTTTCGGTGATGCGGGGCCTCATGATGTTGTGTGAGTCCTGTTACCATGAGGTTCTCGAAGAAAAATTAGTGGATGACAAGAATTACGTGGAAGACCACGACGCCCTCTTCGATACCATTTGCCCCGGTTGCGAGGATCTCAATCGGCCCTTGGTCGATGATATGCTCGGAAGCTCCGAATAACGGTTTTCCACTCTTCACTATTCTACACAGTAGCCAGGCAATTTTGTTTTTGGTACAGTGCACCAGTCAATCGGCGGTGTCAGTCTGCCACGATCAGGAATGGATCAATATTTTTGTTGTACAGGGAGGAATTCATGGTCACGTTCCATCAGGCATTTCGGGACCACCTATTGATTTTGAGAGCCGTACTTCTGATGGTTGTGGCGTCCTTCTCGGCTCAACTGGTGATATTGGCACCTGTTGTATTTGCTCAGACGGATACTGTTGGCAATGCTCAGAATATTCAGCCCATGGCACCTCCTAGCCCTCGATTAGATTCCGATCTTCAATATTTTGTTTCCTCTGACACCCCCCATGTGGGGGACGAGGGAATTCCCATGATGGCAGAAACCGTGGTAGAGAGTCCCACCATTGATTCGTTCAACGATCCGTTTGATGAAGGACCGCAAGCGATGGTGCAAGATCCATGGGAGTCGTTTAATTCGGAAATGTTCGAATTCAATTACAATATGGATCGCTATGTGCTTAAACCCGCAGCTAAGGGCTATGATGCGATTGTTCCTCCTGATGTACAAGGGTCCATTGCCAATGTCTTTCACAACATGGGGATTATGTCGCGATTGTTGAACAGCCTTTTTCAGGGAAAGTATGAGCGTGCCGGGATTGAGATGAAACGGTTTCTGATCAACTCCACCATCGGTGTCGGTGGCCTGTTTGACGTCGCGAAATATGTGTTTGATACGGAAGCCCCCCCTGCTGAAGATGCAGGGCAGACGCTAGCGGTCTATGGCTTCGAATCCGGTCCTTTTCTTGTGCTGCCGTTTATGCGGCCATTTACGGTTCGTGATGCTGTTGGGTATGCCGGAGATATTGCGTTGAATCCCATCAATTATGTTATTCCGTTTTTCCCCAACCTTGCGTTAAATGCCGAGGATACGGTGAATGAGCGGTCTCTCAATCTTGACACATTTGAAGGGATTGAAGAATCAACCGTTGATTTGTATGGTGCCGTTCGGTCCGGATATTTCCAGCGTCGGGCGAAAGATATTAGTGAGTAGGGGGCGGTGAAAGCCCGTCCAATAACTCATTGCGCCGTACATCAGTTTTCAACTAATCCATTGAACAAGCCCCTGGTCCTCGGGGGTCGCCACATGTTCCACAGCCTCCCGGTCCCCCCTCAAACCCAAAATCGCTATTCCCACCACTGACGGCAAAAGCTGAGAGCTGCTTTTCGATGTCGTGCGTCTGACACTCAGGGCAGGCAGGTATGGTGGAGCGATGGACAATGAGTTCAAACGGGTGCGAACATTTATTGCAGATATATTCATACAGTGGCATTGATTCAGTCTCCTTTTTACGGCAGTTGTATCTAACAAGTAAGCCCGTAGTATATGTGAGCGAGTCTTCATCTGACAATGAAGGTTGGGCGTAGAAGGTGCGGGATCATTTTAATAGGTCATATAACAAAGGACATTCTGGCATGTATCAAGAAGAAAAAACGTTCAATCTTCGGTTTCAATTGGAAGCCCAATTTCCTGATGAATATGCGGGTGATGAGGATGCACATGCCTGGGAGCATGATTGGGAAACTCACATCAAACCGGACATCATCAAAGCCGTATTCAATTCATTGCGACAAGCTCCCTCGTGGTCTACACATATCCGCAATAGAGGGATGGCAGCCACGGATGAAGTGGAGATTGCGATGACTAAAGTTTTTACTGATGGTGTGGACCGTAATGGGCATGACATTCAAATTGAGCGGTAAACGGCGTCCCCGCCCAGGTTTGGGCCTGGGCGGAGTACTGTTGTTGGGGGCAGCCATTCTTGTGGCCGATCCCGCTGTGGCACAAAATCTTGTGCTCACTCCCGTGGTTCCAGCAGATGTTGGACGACATCCGGGGGCGTTGACTGTTGGAGAGTTTAATGGCGACGGGTGGCTCGACGTGGCCACGGTAAATAGCGGGTCCGACGATGTGACGATGTTATTCGGCAATGGCAATGGCACGTTTCGATCTGGCATTTCCTTTGGTGTGGGACGGAGTCCGATGTTTCTCACCTCAGGGGACTTGAACCAGGATGCCACACTCGATTTGATCGTGGCGGAAACGGGTTTTGATGGAATTGTCGTCTTGTTGGGAAACGGAGATGGATTGTTCCAGCAGCCTATGTTTTCCCCCTCCGGTAAGGGACCCACGTTTCTGGAATTGGGAGATCTGGATCGCGATGGAGATGAAGATGAAGATGTCGTGGTCATCAATAGCGGCCGCTTTGGGAATTATCCTCCATATAGTTTGGCCGTGTTGTTGAATGATGGGCATAGACATTTCAGTGCCGCGCATGTGCTTGAAGAACAGGATCAGCATGGGTTGTTTCCGACCGGTGTGTCGATTGCCGATTTGAGTGGCGATGGTCTTCCTGAGTTAACCGTGACTTGGAGTCAACCGAGTTGGCGGACCCCAAATGGGCTCGTATCGGTTTTCACAAATGAGGGACATGGCCAGTTCGTACGCAGCCAAGACATCGATGCTGGGTTTACGCTCAGTGCCCTGACGCAGGTCGACCTCGACGAAGACGGGAATCTCGACCTCATTTCCGCCAGTGTGTTTACAGATAGTTTGAACGTTCTTTTGCAAGAGGCCCCAGGGCAGTACACCAAACCCGCTCAGCTTGATGTAAGATTTACCGCCCATGGCGGTGACCCTTCATGACCTCAATGGCGATGGACAGTGGGATTTGATCGCCTCGAATCGGGCGTCCAATAGCACGTCCATTTTGCTAGGGAGAAGGGACGGCTCGTTTCAACCGGCTGGCCATTTTGCCGTGGGAGCTACGCCGACTTCTGTCGGAGTTGAGGATTTCAATGGGGATGGCTTCCCTGACGTCGTGACCACGAATAGTGATTCTCATGACGTGTCGATTTTACTGAGCGGCAAAGCCACTATCCCTTCGATTAATCTCAGTACCGATGCCGTCCGGTTTGCTAATGAGGATGGTCGAGATGAACCGTCAGCGAAACTCCTGACGGTTGCCAATGTGGGGTTAGGTCCTCTTACGATCAGGAAGGTGGTATTGGAAGGGCCTGATTTTCAGTCGTTTTCGATCAACGACGAGGCCTGTTCGGGAACTACGCTCACGACAGGAAAACTCTGCTCCGTTCACATTCGTTTTGCTGGAAATGAATCCAGACCCTACCACGCGCAACTCACCATTTGGGACAATGCCCCCGGCGGACCACGAGTCGTCCTCCTAAGTGGAAAAGGAAAGGGGTAGAGACCTCCCCATAGGCCCACTGTTTTCCTCTTCTGCTATTTCGGGTGCAGGGAGAAATCTCTTTGTTGCCCTTTGACTGCCTGGGCAGGTGGGGCAGGAACGGGCGAGATTTCTCCCAAGGGTCGAAATGACACTTCTTGCTCTTGTCTGCAAATTTCGTTAGGAAGATTGTTAGATAACTGAAAAATTCACATCATTTCGTTCCCCGTGACTCATTTGATGAACCGGCAAGAGGAATAGGGGATGTTCAAAAAGGTGTCCCCAGCAAGGCCGCAGGCGCTCCCGGCCTTATATAATACTCTGGAGTTTTTGTGTGAGGGTTTCCCTTTTTATTC